>NZ_JAEILC010000040.1:0-50197 GCF_016307435.1 Pseudomonas sp. S4_EA_1b
GGCAGGATGTTGACGAATGCGCCGAAGTCGACAATGCGCTCAACCTTACCTACGTAGATTTTGCCGATCTCAGCTTCTGCAGTGATGCCCAGCACGCGCTGACGTGCAGCTTCCGCAGCTTCCTTGGTTTCGCCGAAGATCTTGATCGAACCATCGTCTTCGATATCGATCGAGGCCTTGGTTTCTTCGCAGATCGCACGGATGGTCGCGCCGCCTTTACCGATAACGTCACGGATTTTGTCGGTGTCGATCTTCATCGCGATCATGGTCGGAGCGTTTTCCGACAGTTCGGTACGCGACTGACCAATGATCTGGTTCATCTGGCCGAGGATGTTCAGGCGCGCTTCAAGGGCTTGGCCCAGAGCGATTTCCATGATTTCTTCGGTGATGCCTTTGATCTTGATGTCCATCTGCAGCGCAGTAACACCTTTAGCGGTACCGGCTACTTTGAAGTCCATGTCGCCCAAATGGTCTTCGTCACCCAGGATGTCGGTCAGGACGGCAAACTTCTCGCCTTCCTTCACCAGGCCCATGGCGATACCGGCAACCGGCGCCTTCATCGGCACACCGGCGTCCATCAATGCCAGGGAAGCACCGCACACGGAAGCCATGGAGCTGGAACCGTTGGACTCAGTGATTTCCGATACGACACGGATGGTGTACGGGAACACGTCAGCAGCCGGCAGCATGGCCTGAACCGAACGACGGGCCAGACGGCCGTGACCGATTTCGCGACGACCCGCACCGCCCATGCGACCGCACTCGCCCACCGAGAACGGAGGGAAGTTGTAGTGCAGCATGAAGGGGTCTTTTTTCTCGCCTTCCAGGGTGTCCAGCAGTTGTGCGTCACGGGCAGTGCCCAGGGTCGCAACTACCAGTGCCTGAGTTTCACCACGGGTGAACAGGGCCGAACCGTGAGTCTTCGGCAGAACGCCGACTTCGATGTTCAGCGGGCGCACGGTACGGGTATCGCGGCCGTCGATACGTGGCTTGCCGTTAACGATGTTTTCGCGAACGGTGCGGTATTCGATTTCACCAAATGCAGCTTTGACGTCGCTGGCGGAAGGCTGGCCTTCTTCACCGGACAGCTTAGCCACCACCTGATCCTTCAACTCGCCCAGGCGAGCGTAACGGTCGGCCTTGACGGTGATGGTGTAGGCGTCGGAGATGGCAGCGCCGAACTCAGAACGGATGGTGCCCAGCAGTTCGGTAGCTTCGGCTTGCGGAGCCCAGGTCCAGGTTGGCTTGGCGGCTTCAGCAGCCAGCTCGGTGACCGCTTTGATAACGGCCTGGAATTCGTCATGGGCGAACAGTACAGCGCCCAGCATCTGGTCTTCAGTCAGCTCTTTGGCTTCCGATTCAACCATCAGTACGGCTTCCGAGGTACCGGCAACGACCATGTCCAGGCTCGACGCTTTCAGTTGCTCGTAAGTCGGGTTCAGCAGGTAACCGGTGCTTTCGTGGAACGCAACGCGGGCAGCGCCGATCGGGCCATCGAAAGGAATGCCGGAGATGGCCAGGGCAGCCGAAGTACCGATCATCGCAGCGATGTCCGGATCGGTCTTCTTGCTGGTGGACACGACGGTGCAGACAACCTGCACTTCGTTCATGAAGCCTTCAGGGAACAGCGGACGGATCGGACGGTCGATCAGTCGGGAAGTCAGGGTTTCTTTCTCGGAAGGACGACCTTCGCGCTTGAAGAAACCGCCAGGGATCTTACCGGCAGCGTAAGTCTTTTCCTGGTAGTGAACGGAAAGAGGGAAGAAGCCTTTGCTAGGGTCAGCGGTCTTGGCGCCAACAACGGTCACCAATACGGTAACGTCATCATCAACGGTAACCAGCACTGCGCCGGAGGCTTGACGGGCGATACGGCCTGTCTCGAGGGTAACGGTCGACTGACCGAACTGAAATTTTTTGATAACCGGGTTCACGGTGTCCTACCTTCTTTGTGGCTCTTGGGGAACTTGTCTTCTTGCGAAATTCTTGGGCAATGCCGGGAATCGGCCCGACGCTCGTCCAGGGTAAAACGTGTATCCAGATAAAACTTGAGGCTGGGAGCCTGCCATGGGCCAGCGGGATTCCACTGACACACGGCAGACAACCAACCTCTAGCGCAATCGCTTATTAGCGACGCAGACCCAGGCGACCGATCAGAGTCTGATAACGACCCAGATCTTTGCCTTTCAGGTAGTCCAGCAGCTTACGGCGCTGGTTTACCATGCGGATCAGACCACGACGGGAGTGGTGGTCTTTACCGTTGGCCTTGAAGTGACCTTGCAGCTTGTTGATGTTGTGGGTCAGCAGTGCAACTTGCACTTCTGGCGAACCAGTGTCACCAACAGCTTGCTGATAGTCAGCTACGATTTGTGCTTTTTCTTGAACGTCGAGAGCCATGAGGCAATCCTTTTTTCAGGAAACCACCCAAAGGGAAGTTTCAACAGGCCAGGGACAAATCCCTGTATCTAAAAATGAGTGTTGACCATGCCTGTTAACAGCCACACTCGTTCGGTCATTCTGACCGAATCAGTCGACGCGGCGCGATGCGCCCGTCTTCGCTCACTTCACCGATACCGATAAAGCGACCGTTGTGATCCTGTACTCGCACCATACCGAACTTCGGGGCATCCGGAGCGCGTACCGGTTGGCCGTTGAGCCAGTAGAACGCGCTGTGTTCCGAGAAGTGCAGCAATGGCCAATCCAGCAGCCCACTGTCCGATGGCATCAGGAAGCGATCAACCGCTTCATTACCGCCTTCGGCATGCACCGCTTCCAACTCTTCCAACGTCACCGTCTGGGCCAGACTGAAAGGCCCGGCCTGGGTGCGTCGCAGTTCTGCAACGTAGGCACCGCAACCGAGCTTTTCACCGATATCTTCCACCAGGGTACGGATATAGGTGCCTTTGCTGCAGTCCACGGCCAAACGCGCGGTATCGCCTTCACAGGCGAGCAATTCCAAGCGCGCAATAGTAACAGAACGCGGTTCACGCTCCACTACTTCACCCGCACGCGCCAACTTGTAAAGGGGCTGGCCATCACGCTTGAGCGCCGAGTACATAGGCGGTATCTGGCTGATTTCTCCACGAAAAGCGGGTAAAACAGCCTCGATATCAGCACGACCAACGGTCACGTCACGAACCTGCAGAACATCGCCTTCGGCGTCGGCCGTGGTAGTGGTCTTGCCCAGTTGCATCAGGGTTTCGTAACCCTTGTCGGAGTCGAGCAGGTATTGCGAGAACTTGGTGGCCTCGCCGAAGCACAGCGGCAATACGCCCGTAGCCAGCGGATCGAGACTACCTGTGTGCCCGGCCTTCTCAGCGTTGAGCAACCAGCGGACCTTCTGCAGCGCTGCATTGGAGGTAAAGCCAATGGGTTTGTCGAGCAGAATGATGCCGCTGACGTTACGACGAATACGTTTGACCTGAGCCACCGCTTACTCCTTGGCGTCTTCAGGTGCGGACGGGTGCTGGCTGTCTTCAGCCACGGCGCGCTCAATCAGTGCCGACAGATGCGCACCACGCACCACACTTTCATCGTAGTGGAAGTGCAGTTGGGGAACGCTGCGCAGCTTCATTTCACGGGCCAACTGCATGCGCAGGAAACCTGCTGCAGCGTTGAGCACCTTGATGCTTTGCGCTATTTCTTCGCTGTTATCCTGCCCCATCACGGTGATGAAGATCTTCGCGTGGCCCACGTCACGGCTCACCTCAACAGCGGTGATGGTGACCAGGCCAACGCGCGGGTCTTTGACTTCGCGACGGATCAGTTGAGCCAACTCTCGCTGCATCTGATCGCCGATACGCTGGGTACGGCTGTATTCTTTTGCCATGTCTTGTTACCTGTTACTGCCACACGGTGAAACCCGTGGGGTCTGAAAGCGGCAAACGCCCGGCCTGACAAAAGCCAGACCGGGCGTTGCGTTTAGAGTCCGTACGCGGTGCGGGGCATTTGCATACCCACTCGCCGCGTGGCTCCGGAAGTGCGCGAGTTAGAGGCTGCGAGCAACCTGAACCTTCTCGAAGACTTCGATCTTGTCGCCAACCTTGACGTCGTTGTAGCTCTTGACGCCGATACCGCATTCCATGCCGGCACGCACTTCGGAAGCGTCATCCTTGAAGCGGCGCAGGGATTCCAGCTCGCCTTCGAAGATAACGATGTCTTCACGCAGTACACGGATTGGGCGGTTACGGTACACAGTGCCTTCGACAACCATGCAACCGGCGATCGCACCGAATTTCGGCGAGCGGAACACGTCACGCACCTCGGCGATACCCAGGATGTTCTCCCGGACGTCGCTGCCAAGCATGCCGGTAAGGGCTTTCTTGACGTCTTCAATGATGTCGTAGATGACGTTGTAGTAACGCATGTCCAGGCCTTCCTGCTCGACGATCTTGCGAGCGCCGGCATCGGCACGCACGTTGAAGCCGAACAGTACAGCGTTGGAAGCCAGTGCCAGGTTGGCGTCGGATTCGGTGATACCACCGACACCGCCACCGACAACGCGCACTTGCACTTCGTCGTTACCCAGGCCGTTCAAGGCGCCGTTCAACGCTTCGAGGGAACCACGTACGTCGGATTTGAGGACGATGTTAAGCGTCTTCTTCTCTTCCTGGCCCATGTTCTCGAAGATGTTTTCAAGCTTGCCGGCGTGAGCACGGGCCAGTTTGACTTCGCGGAACTTGCCTTGACGGAACAGAGCCACTTCACGGGCTTTCTTCTCGTCGGCAACCACGCTCATCTCGTCGCCAGCGTCCGGGGTACCGTCCAGGCCGAGAATCTCGACTGGAATGGCCGGACCGGCTTCCTTGATTGGCTTACCGTTCTCGTCGAGCATGGCACGTACACGGCCGTAGTTCGAACCGACCAGAACCATGTCGCCTTGGCGCAGGGTACCGTCTTGAACCAGCACCGTCGCAACCGGGCCACGGCCCTTGTCGAGGCGGGATTCGACCACGACACCGCGGCCAGGAGCCGATGGTGTTGCGGTCAGTTCCAGAACTTCGGCTTGCAACAGAACGGCTTCAAGCAGTTCGTCAACGCCGGTACCCATTTTCGCGGAGACCGGTACGAATGGAGTGTCACCACCCCACTCTTCGGAAGTCACGCCATGAACCGACAGTTCGCTACGGATGCGATCAAGATCGGCGCCCGGCTTGTCGATTTTGTTCACAGCTACAACCAAAGGAACGCCAGCAGCCTTGGCATGCTGAACGGCTTCGATGGTTTGTGGCATCACGCCGTCGTCCGCCGCAACCACCAGGATCACGATGTCGGTCGCCTTGGCACCACGGGCACGCATTGCGGTAAACGCGGCGTGACCAGGGGTGTCAAGGAACGTCACCATGCCACGGTCGGTTTCAACGTGGTAAGCACCAATGTGCTGGGTGATACCACCGGCCTCGCCCGCAGCCACCTTGGCACGACGGATGTAGTCGAGCAGGGAGGTTTTACCGTGGTCAACGTGGCCCATTACGGTCACAACCGGTGCACGGGAAACCGCTTCACCTTCAAACTTCAGGGACTCGGCCAGGGAATCTTCCAGGGCGGTGTCGCTGACCAGGGTCACTTTGTGGCCCAGCTCTTCAGCAACCAGTTGAGCAGTTTCCTGATCCAGTACCTGGTTGATGGTGGCCGGCGTGCCCAGCTTGAACATGAACTTGATAATTTCAGCGGCCTTGACCGACATCTGCTGGGCCAGATCGCCCACAGTGATGGTCTCGCCGATCTTCACTTCGCGCACAACAGGGCCGGTTGGGCTCTGGAAACCGTGGGCGTTGCGTTTCTTCAGCTTGGCCTTGCCGCGACCACCGCGACGGAAGCCATCGCTCTCTTCGTCGGTAGTACGTGGGGCAACGCGTGGAGCAGGCGCTTTCTCTTTGACCGAAGCACGATGCGGAGCGTTTTTACGCTCGCCATCGCCGCCGCCGCGACGATTGTTATCGTCGGCACGTGGTTTGTCCGGACGACGGGGCTCTTCACGCTTACGGTCAGCTGCAGGGGCTGGTGCAGCGGCAACCGGAGCGGCCTCACGCACAGCTTCAACAGGTGCACTTGGCGCGGCAACCGCTTCAGTGGCAGCAGGTTGCGCAGCAGCAGGCTGGCGACGCGCTTCTTCTTCGGCGCGGCGCTTGGCTTCTTCTTCAGCCTTCTGACGTGCAGCATTTTCTACTGCGCGACGTTCTTCCAGTTCACGTTTGCGCTCGGCTTCGATTTCTTCCGGGCTGCGCTGTACGAAGACTTTCTTCTTGCGTACTTCAACGCTGATGCTCTTGCTACCCGCAACACGCAGGGTGCTGGTGGTTTTGCGCTGCAATGTAATCTTGCGCGGTTCTTCCACTTTCGCCTTGTGGCTGCTCTTCAAGTGAGTCAGCAAAGACTGCTTCTCACTATCGCTCACACCTTCATCGGCGGCGGTGTGCGGCAGACCTGCCTCACGCATCTGCTGCAACAGGCGCTCTACCGGTGTTTTGACCTCATCGGCCAGTTGTTTCACCGTGACTTGCGTCATGCACTTCTCTCCTCAGGCCGCGCCTAGTTACTCGAACCAATGGGCTCGGGCGGCCATGATCAACTTGCCGGCACGATCTTCGTCAATGCCGTCGATGTCGAGCAGATCGTCAATAGACTGCTCGGCCAGGTCTTCGCGGGTAATTACGCCGCGCACCGCCAGTTCCATCGCCAAATCCTTGTCCATACCCTCAAGCGAGAGCAGGTCTTCGGCCGGATGGGCGTCTGCCAGCTTTTCCTCAGTAGCGATGGCTTTAGTCAACAAGCGATCCTTGGCCCGAGCGCGAAGCTCGTTGACGATATCTTCGTCAAAGCCGTCGATGTTGAGCATTTCTTCCAACGGTACGTAGGCAATCTCTTCCAGGCTGGTGAAACCTTCATCTACCAGAACCTGTGCCAATTCTTCATCGACTTCCAACTCTTCGATGAAGTTGCGCAGGATGTCGCCGGTTTCAGCTTGCTGCTTAGCCTGGATGTCCGATTCGGTCATCACGTTCAGGGTCCAACCGGTCAGTTGGCTGGCCAGACGCACGTTCTGACCACCACGACCAATGGCCTGAGCCAGATTGTCTGCGCCAACGGCGATGTCCATGGCATGGGCATCTTCGTCAACGATAATTGCCGCCACTTCAGCCGGCGACATGGCGTTGATCACGAACTGCGCCGGGTTATCGTCCCACAGGACGATATCCACACGCTCACCGCCCAACTCACCGGACACCGCCTGAACGCGCGAACCGCGCATACCAATACAAGCGCCCTGCGGGTCGATACGTTTGTCCTTGGAGCGGACCGCGATTTTGGCGCGCGAACCCGGGTCACGGGACGCAGCCATCACTTCGATCAGACCTTCGGCAATTTCCGGCACCTCGATACGGAACAGCTCGATCAGCATTTCCGGTGCGGTACGCGACAGGATCAACTGAGGGCCGCGGTTCTCGGTGCGGATTTCCTTGAGCAGCGCACGCAAGCGCACGCCGACACGGAAGGTTTCGCGAGAGATGATGTCTTCACGGGCCAGCAACGCTTCGGCGTTGTTACCCAGGTCGACGATCACATTGTCGCGAGTTACTTTTTTAACGGTACCGGAGATGATCTCACCCAGGCGTTCGCGATAGGCGTCAACGACTTGAGCGCGCTCGGCTTCGCGAACCTTCTGCACGATGACCTGTTTAGCGGTCTGTGCAGCAATACGGCCGAATTCAATCGATTCGATCTTTTCTTCGACGACATCACCGACCTTTGCGCCAGGGTGCGTTTCAGCAACCTTGCTCGGCCAGGTTTCGATGGCCGGATCATCAAGATCGGCTTCTTCGACGACCGTCCAGCGACGGAAAGTCTCATAGGCACCGGTGTGGCGGTTAATTTCCACACGCAGATCAACTTCGTCTTCAAAACGCTTTTTGGTAGCAGTGGCCAAAGCCAGCTCCAACGCTTCAAAAATCACGTTTGCCGGTACGCCCTTTTCATTGGATACCGACTCAACAACCAGCAGTACTTCTTTGCTCATCGTACGCCTCGCCTTTCGCAAGCCATTGGATCCGCGGGATCCGCGTCTCAGTCAAAACTGGGAATAATGTTGGCCTTGTCGACCATATCGATCGGCAACAGGAACTCATGGTCTTCTACCTGCACCACGACGTCCTGCTCTTCTACACCGCGTAGAAGGCCCTGAAAGTTGCGTCGCCCTTCAAAGGGAGATCGCAGCTTGATCTTCACTTGTTCACCGACATATTTAGCAAACTGCTCGAGAGTGAACAGTGGGCGTTCCATGCCTGGCGAGGAAACTTCGAGGGTGTACTCAACGGAAATTGGATCTTCAACATCCAACACACCACTGATCTGACGGCTGACAATGGCACAATCGTCCACCAGCACGCCGCCCTCTTTATCGATATAAACGCGCAACATTGAGTGGCGACCTTGAGCCGAAAACTCAATACCCCAGCATTCATAGCCTAGGGCCACGACCACCGGGGCCAGCAAGGCCTGCAACTCTTCTAGCTTGCTCGACACCTGAACCCCCTCGTGCATGTATGTGCATGCTGTGCAAAATAAAAAAATGGGCGAAACGCCCATCCTTGAAACGCCGTCGAACAGCGGCGTTGAAAGTGTCCAGCTAACAAAAAGCCCCTTAAAAGGGGCTCCGCTAAAACTGGTTGCGGGGGCCGGATTTGAACCGACGACGACGAGCTACCAGACTGCTCCACCCCGCGACAAAGCTGGGGCGGAAGTATACGACCGATCCTTTACAGGGTCAATGTAACCTTCCACCTACAAGAAAGCCCGCAACAGCGGGCTCTCCTGATAATTGGTACCGAGAAGGGGACTCGAACCCCTACACCCTATGGGCACAACCACCTCAAGGTTGCGTGTCTACCAATTCCACCACCTCGGCAATACAGCGTTTAAAACCCTTCTTACTTCTGCTCTTGAGCTGGAGGTACGTCAGTCGCTGGAGTAGCCGACTTTTGCTCTTGAAGCACCGGGACATCATCAGAAGCCGGTTTTGCTTTAGGTACTTCTAACACTGCGGGATCTGGCAAACCTACTTGAGTCAGCATATGAGCTTTCTCTTTAGCAAAGTAACCTAACCCCAAGCTGGTTATGAAGAAACCGGCGGCAAGTATAGCAGTAAACTTACTAAGAAAGGTAGAGGAACCTTGGCTTCCGAACACAGTATTTGAAGCACCTGCACCGAAAGACGCACCAGCATCCGCACCTTTACCCTGTTGCAACAAAACCAGGGCAACTACGCCCAGGGCAGCCAACAGATGAAAAACGACTACGACTGTTTCCAGCATTTTTTCAGTTTCCCGCGGCGCGACAAATCGCACCGAACTCATCTGCATTCAGGGAAGCTCCACCAATGAGCCCCCCATCGATATCCGGCATGCCGAACAGTTCGACCGCATTGGCCGCCTTCACGCTGCCGCCGTATAGAAGACGCACACCTTGTGCGACTTCAGAATTCTCTGCCGCCAACTGAGCGCGGATGGCTGCGTGCACATCCTGCGCCTGTTGCGGTGTAGCAGTCAGCCCGGTACCAATGGCCCAGACCGGCTCATAAGCAATGACCGCCTTTGCAAACGCGCCAACGCCCAACTCTTCAATGATGCTGCCAAGCTGACGCGAGACAACCTCAAGAGTCTTGCCGGATTCGCGCTGCTCCAGGGTCTCCCCTATACACAACACAGGAACCAAGCCACATGCTTGTGCTGCTGCGAACTTGCGATTGAGGGTGCCATCCCGCTCACCCATCATCTGGCGACGCTCGGAATGCCCAACAAGCACAAATGAACATCCCGCGTCGACCAACTGACTTGGCGCAATCTCGCCAGTCAAAGCACCTTGCATGGCCTCCACTGCAGAATTCTGCGCGCCGACCTGAATCGACTTACCTTTCAAGCCATCAACCACCTGGGTGATATGCAAGCAAGGCGGGAAAACCGCAACATCAACACCGCTAGGCAAAGCCAAGTGACGAAGGCCATTGATCAGCTCAGCGACACTGGCGCGGGTACCGTGCATCTTCCAGTTACCAGCTACCATAGTGCGACGCATGCTGTACCTCGTCGGTCAAAGTGGGCGCAGATGTTACCCAACCACATCATCACTGGCAAGCCGAATTCAGGCGCAAACTTCAGTTACCAGTTTCGCCAGGTCTTCTGCATGGCCACGGACCTGTATTTCATCTTCCCCTTCGACCATGACACGCACCAGAGGCTCGGTCCCGGACTTACGCAACAACACGCGTCCACGGCCAGCCATCGCTTGGGTCACGCGCTCGCACGCTTCCTTAACAGCGGGGTGCTCGATTGGGTTTTCGCCACCGGCAAAGCGCACATTGAGCAGCACCTGCGGGCATTTACGCATGGCCTGACGCGCTTGAGCGAGGCTCTCTTCACGACGCCGCAGCGCAAGCAACACCTGCAATGCAGCGATAATGGCATCACCTGTCGTGGTGTGCTGGAAGCAGACAACATGCCCGGAGTTCTCGCCCCCCACCTGCCAATTTCGCTCCAGGAGCTCAGCAATCACATAACGGTCCCCAACATTCGCGCGAATGAAAGGAATGCCTAATTCCGCCAGAGCCAACTCAAGGCCCAGATTGCTCATCAGTGTCCCAACGACACCGCCCTGTAACTTGTTACGCTCATGCAGATCGCGAGCAATGATGAATAACAGATCATCACCGTCTACTACAGTACCGGTGTGATCCACCATCAACACACGGTCACCGTCGCCATCAAAGGCAATCCCCAGATCGGCATGCTGAGCCAAAACTGCGGCCTGCAATTGCTCCATATGAGTAGAACCGCAATTCTCGTTGATGTTCAAACCGTTAGGCTGGGCCGACAGCACTGTCACATCAGCGCCCAACTCCTTGAATACGCTTGGCGCCACTTTGTAAGTCGCACCGTGAGCGCAATCGACAACGATTTTAAGGCCAGCGAAATTAGTACTGCTTGGCACACTGCTTTTGCAAAATTCGATGTAGCGGCCCGATGCATCATTGATACGTGACACTTTGCCCAACTTACTGGACTCGACCACTGTCATGGGGGCATCCAGCAACTCCTCGATCATTAACTCGATTTCGTCCGGCAGTTTAGTGCCCTGCCCAGAGAAGAATTTGATGCCGTTGTCGTCGTGAGGGTTGTGAGAAGCGCTGATCACAATACCGGCCTCAGCATGAAACGTGCGCGTCAGGTAAGCGATCGCCGGCGTAGGCATTGGCCCCAACAACATCACATCCGCACCTGCAGCTGACAAACCAGCCTCAAGCGCTGATTCAAACATGTAACCGGAAATTCGAGTGTCCTTCCCCACCAGGATGCGGCACGCCCCCATACTGCGGAACGCCATGCCTGCCGCCCACCCCAACTTGAGCATAAAATCAGGAGTAATGGGAAACTCGCCGACCCGACCACGAATACCGTCGGTGCCAAAATATTTTTTAGTCATAAGTGCTCCATCATTCTTATTCGGCTGATTCTACCGCGGCAATCATACGCACCACGTCAACGGTCTCGGCGACATCATGCACGCGCAAAATCCGTGCACCTTTGGTCATGGCAAGCGCCGCCAGTGCAAGGCCGCCATACAGACGTTCGCCAACAGGACGATTCAACGCCAGCCCAATCATGCTCTTGCGCGACACCCCGACCAACAGGGGACGACCAAGGGCATGCAAGGACTCCATGTGTTTGAACAAACTTAAATTGTGCTGCAAAGTCTTGGCGAATCCAAAACCCGGATCCAGGATGAGCTGCTCCGGCGCTATTCCGACTGCCGCGCACTGAGCGATTCGCTCAGCCAGGAAACCCGTTACCTCACCTACCAGATCATCGTAATGGGGGTCGTCCTGCATATTCCCGGGCTCACCGAGCATATGCATCAGGCACACCGGCAATCCTGTAGCCGCAGCCGCATCCAAGGCTCCATCACGCCGTAGAGACCGCACATCATTGATCAATCCAGCCCCAAGTCGCGCGGTTTCGCGCATGACAGCCGGAGTCGATGTATCAACGGAGATGATCACATCCAGCTCACGTGCGATGCGCTCGACAATGGGAGCAACCCGCTCCAACTCCTCAAGTGGAGAAACTATACGAGCACCAGGCCGAGTCGATTCGCCGCCGACATCGATCAAGGTCGCACCAGCCGCCACCATCGCCTCGGCATGACGCAACGCTGCATCCTGCTGACTGAATCGGCCGCCGTCGGAAAAGGAATCGGGGGTTACATTGAGAATGCCCATGACATGCGTATGGGCCAAATCAAGAACCCGGTTGCCGCAAGGCAACCGGGTGGAGGACAACACAGAAGTCATTTCAAACCTTAGTGGTCAGCCGCAGGGCCGCCGATTGGGGTCTCAGGGCGTTCATTCTGAACAACGGGCGGAGTACCCGAGGTACCTGAACCACCCTCCCAGTCACGAGGCTCGCGCGGTGGACGACCCGCCATGATGTCGTCGATCTGATCAGCATCAATGGTTTCGTACTTCATCAGAGCATCGGCCATCGCGTCGAGCTTGTCGCGATTATCCGTGAGGATCTGCTTAGCAGTGCCGTAGCACTGATCAATGATGCTGCGCACCTCGGAATCGATCAGCTTGGCAGTCTCACCGGAGAAACTGGCATTTTGACCGCCACCACCACGCCCCAAGAACACTTCGCCATCTTCCTCGGCATACATAAGAGGGCCGAGTTTTTCGGACAAGCCCCACTTGGTCACCATATTTCGTGCAATCTGGCTGGCGCGCATGATGTCGTTGGAGGCGCCGGTGGTCACACCGTCAAAACCCAAAGTCATCTCTTCGGCAATCCGCCCGCCATACAGCGAACAGATCTGACTGATCAGCGCGCGCTTGGAGAGGCTATAACGGTCTTCCTCAGGCAGGAACATAGTCACGCCAAGTGCCCGGCCTCGTGGAATGATCGACACCTTGTAGACCGGGTCGTGCTCAGGCACAACGCGCCCCACAATAGCGTGACCAGCCTCGTGGTAAGCAGTGTTCTGCTTCTCTTTTTCGGACATAACCATGGATTTGCGCTCGGCGCCCATCATGATCTTGTCTTTTGCCAGCTCGAATTCTTTCATTTCAACAATGCGCTTGCCGGTACGCGCTGCAAACAACGACGCCTCGTTCACCAAGTTGGCAAGGTCGGCACCGGAAAAACCTGGGGTGCCACGAGCAATCACCGCAGGAGCAACGTCGTCGCCCATCGGCACTTTGCGCATATGAACTTTCAGAATCTGCTCGCGTCCACGAATGTCCGGCAGGCCAACCACGACCTGACGGTCGAAACGGCCTGGACGCAGTAACGCGGGGTCAAGCACATCAGGACGGTTGGTTGCGGCGATGACGATAATGCCGTCATTCATCTCGAAACCATCCATCTCCACGAGCAATTGGTTGAGCGTTTGCTCGCGCTCATCGTGACCACCGCCCATGCCCGCACCACGATGACGACCAACGGCGTCAATTTCGTCGATAAAGATAATGCACGGCGCATGCTTCTTAGCTTGCTCGAACATATCGCGAACACGGCTTGCGCCGACACCTACGAACATTTCGACAAAGTCAGAACCGGAAATCGTGAAGAACGGCACCTTGGCTTCACCAGCAATCGCCTTGGCCAGCAAGGTTTTACCAGTACCCGGAGGACCGACCATCAGCACACCGCGCGGAATACGCCCACCAAGGCGCTGAAATTTGCCCGGATCGCGCAGGAACTCGACGAGCTCGCCCACTTCCTCTTTAGCTTCATCACAACCGGCAACGTCGGCCAGAGTGGTTTTCACCTGATCTTCGGAGAGCAGGCGTGCCTTGCTCTTCCCGAAGCTCATCGGCCCACCCTTGCCTCCCGCGCCGCCTTGCATCTGGCGCATGAAGAACATGAACACAGCAATGATCACCAGGATTGGGAAGCTGGCTACCAATAGCTGGGTCCAGATGCTCTGTTGCTCCGGCTGCTTACCTTCAACGACGACATGGTTGTCCACCAGATCGCCGATCAGACCGTTGTCCTGGATTGCCGGACGAATCGTCTTGAAGCTGTCGCCATCGGTGCGTTTGCCGGTGATCACGTAGCCATCAACCGCTACGCGCTCGACCTTTCCATCCTTAACTTGCTGGATG
The DNA here is from genome assembly GCF_016307435.1 of Pseudomonas sp. S4_EA_1b. NCBI lineage: Bacteria > Pseudomonadati > Pseudomonadota > Gammaproteobacteria > Pseudomonadales > Pseudomonadaceae > Pseudomonas > Pseudomonas sp. S4_EA_1b. The sequence goes on from NZ_JAEILC010000040.1 coordinate 14,153, forward strand.
AAGTCGGAATAGTTGAGGGTCTGCGGCTCGTTAGGGCTGGAGAAGTTGTTCATCACCGTCACCAGGACAGCCGCGATGATCAACCACAGGATCAGATTCTTTGCCATATCGTTCAATTAACTACCCTCTGAAGCAAGCTCCGCTGCTGGCGCGCGCTTCGCATGATATTCACCGACCTAACTTACTACATTACCTACAACTCTGGCAGGCACCGTCTGTAACCCTTTGTGAAACTTTGACTACACAATATTCGTAAAGCTTCATGACGAAAGCGATATAAAAAAACCTATCGACTCCGTTGAAACCTTCAAAGACGCTCATCACTCGCGGCGCCTTCGATGCCACGGAACCCTCGAGCCAACAGATATTGCTCGCGGGATCGATCCCTTGAGGAGTCCGGCTTGCGCATCTGCACCTTATCGAACAGCTTACGGATATTCTTGTGGTACTCGTCAAAACCTTCACCCTGGAAGACTTTGACCAGGAAATCACCGCCTGGGCGCAATACACGCCCTGCCAGATCCAACGCCAATTCACACAGGAACATGGCGCGTGGCATATCAACTGCCGGTAATCCACTCATATTGGGTGCCATGTCGGAAATCACAAGGTCCACCTGCGAATTTCCTACAGCCTCAAGGATCTCGGCCAGCACGGCATCCTGAGTGAAATCACCATGAACAAAGGTCACATCCGGGATGCTGTCCATCTCCAGGATGTCGGACGCGATCAACCGCCCCTGACCACCAATCAGACGACTGGCCACCTGCGACCAACCACCTGGGGCTGCCCCCAAGTCGATAACGCTCATGCCTGGCCGGAATAATTTATCCTTGTCCTGCAGCTCCAGCAGCTTATAGCTAGCCCGGGAGCGGTAGCCGTCCTTCTGCGCCTTTTTGACGTAAGGATCGTTGAAATGTTCTTTTAGCCAGTTAAGGCTGGTTTTGGAACGGGCCACGGGCCACCTCGAAAATAAAACGGGTCGTGATTAACTGGGCGGTCCCGGACTCGCTCGGGTAAACTGGCCGCCGCTTTTTACAAGATCAGACGCAGGGGTCAGATTATGCCGCTCACTCAAGAGCAGAAGAAACAGTACAAATCCATTGGCCACCATCTGAAACCAGTTCTGATTGTGGCAGACAACGGTTTGACTGAGGGTGTGCTAGCCGAATTCGAGCGCGCACTCAACGATCACGAACTGATCAAAATCAAGGTCAACATCCTTGATCGCGAAGCACGTCTGGCCGCCATTGCAGAACTGTGCAAAGTGGGCAAAGCAGATCTGGTTCAGGTTATCGGCAAGATGGCGCTGCTGTATCGCAAGAATTTCAGCGTCAACAAGCAACTGTCGAACGTTCATCGCTTCAAATGAGAAAAGAGTCAAGGGCGTGCTTTGCGCGCCCCGCCACTCCATCCCGGCGCAGGCTGCACAACTAGCACGAGCCCCGAGAAACCTAGCACAAGATAGCTGAATAGCCGCCAGCGCAACGCCTCAGGCAGCCAGAGATGCACGACGCAGTACATCGCGCAAGCATACAGCGCCATCAGCAGCAGTTGCCCTCGAATATCCCGCCACAAACTCTCCAAACCTTCAGCCTTGATCAACACCAATGCTTGAAGCAATACGCACGCTGCCGCAAAGCCCACCAGCAACGCACTGAGCATTCCGTCGAGCTCATCGATCAGCAACGGCGCCAAGCCAATCAAACCGAGTGCCGGCAGCACCCCAATATGGAGCAGCCACAAACCACCCACCCACAACATCTGAGTGAGTTGCCAGAGCATGGCGCCCGCCCCCAGCGGGGCACGACGCGGGCGCCGCCTTTCAGATGTGACGAACTTCGACAATCTCGTACTCGATCACGCCACTTGGCGTTTTGACGGCGACCACGTCACCCTCTTCCTTGGCGATCAAGGCACGTGCAATAGGCGAACCGACAGAGATTTTGCCCTGCTTGATGTCAGCCTCGTCCTCACCCACGATGTGGTAAGTCACGCTTTCGTCCGTCTCAACGTTGGCGATTTCGACAGTGGTACCGAAAATCACCTTGCCGGTGTGCGGAATAGTGGTCACATCGATGATCACAGCATTTTGCATGCGACCTTCGATATCACGAATCCGCGCCTCGACCATACCCTGCTGCTCGCGAGCAGCGTGATATTCAGCGTTCTCCTTCAAGTCACCCAGCTCACGGGCCGTACCGATGTCCTGGCTCAGCTTCGGACGTACGACCTTGGTCAGGTGGGCGTGCTCCTCTTCCAGGGCGCGAGCGCCCTGAACAGTCATTGGATATTTGGTAATGCTCATGCCTTCAATCCTGCATGTAGATCCTGCAAGCGACGAACGGTCTTTTCTGGACCGAACTTAAGTGCTTCACAGATAGCTTCGCCAGCAGCAATGGTGGTGGTGCAGTAAATCTTGTGCTGCAAGGCGTTACGACGAATGGAGTAGGAATCCGCGATCGACTGACGACCTTCGGTCGTGTTGATGATCAGAGTGACTTCGTCATTCTTGATCATGTCGACCACATGCGGACGACCTTCCGTTACCTTGTTCACGCGGCGCACCTTAAGGCCGGCAGCCTCGATCAACTTGGCAGTCCCTGCGGTGGCAACGACTTCGAAGCCCAAGTTGATCAGATCACGCGCCACGCCTGCAACCAGCGGCTTGTCGTCATCGCGAACACTGATGAACGCAGTACCGCCGGTCGGCAGAATTTCGCTGGCCCCCATCTGTGCTTTAGCAAAAGCCTCACCGAACGTGTCGCCCACGCCCATCACCTCACCGGTAGACTTCATCTCTGGGCCCAGGATCGGGTCCACGCCAGGGAATTTGGCGAATGGGAACACCGCCTCCTTCACGCTGTAGAAGTTCGGGATGATTTCTTTGGTGAAACCGATTTCTTTCAGAGTCTTACCGGCCATCACGCGCGCAGCGATCATGGCCAGGGACACGCCGATGCACTTGGACACAAATGGCACGGTACGCGAAGCTCGTGGGTTGACCTCGATGACGTAGATGTCTTCGCCTTGCAACGCCAACTGCACGTTCATCAGACCGACCACGCCCAACTCCAAAGCCATTTTCTTGACCTGGTCGCGCATCACATCCTGAATGTGCGCCGGCAGCGAGTAAGGCGGCAGCGAGCAAGCAGAGTCACCGGAGTGAACACCGGCCTGCTCGATGTGCTGCATGATCGCGCCGATCACTACGTCGGTGCCATCGCAGACCGCATCCACGTCCATTTCGATGGCGCAGTTGAGGAAGTGGTCCAGCAGCACCGGGCTGTCGTTGGACACTTTCACGGCATCGCGCAGGTAGCGCTTGAGTTCTTCTTCTTCGTAAACGATTTCCATCGCTCGGCCGCCCAGCACATAAGACGGGCGCACCACCAACGGATAGCCAATTTTGCTGGCCGCACGAATCGCTTCATCTTCGCTACGAACGGTGGCGTTTGGCGGCTGACGCAGGTTCAAGCGCTCAACCATTTGCTGGAAGCGCTCACGATCTTCGGCACGGTCGATGGCGTCCGGGCTAGTGCCGATAATCGGCACACCAGCAGCTTCCAGGGCACGCGCCAGCTTCAGCGGAGTCTGGCCGCCGTACTGAACGATCACGCCTTTAGGCTTCTCGACACGCACGATTTCCAGCACGTCTTCCAGGGTCACCGGCTCGAAGTACAGACGATCAGAAGTATCGTAATCGGTGGAAACGGTTTCCGGGTTGCAGTTGACCATGATGGTCTCGTACCCGTCTTCGCGCAGGGCGAGAGCAGCGTGTACGCAGCAGTAGTCGAATTCGATGCCCTGGCCGATACGGTTAGGACCGCCCCCCAGGATCATGATCTTGTCGCGACCCGACGGCGCCGCTTCGCACTCTTCCTCGTAGGTGGAGTACAGATAAGCGGTATCGGTGGAGAACTCGGCCGCGCAGGTATCCACGCGCTTGTAGACCGGGAAGATCTCCAGCTTGTGGCGATGAGTGCGCAGGTTCTTCTCGGTCACACCCAGCAACTTAGCCAGGCGCTGGTCGGAGAAGCCCTTGCGCTTGAGGCGGAACATCATGTCGCGGTCGATGCTGGCCAGACCCAGGGTCTTGACCTTCTCTTCTTCCTTGATCAGATCTTCGATCTGCACCAGGAACCACGGGTCGATCATGTTCATGCCGAAGATGTCTTCGACACTCAGGCCGGCACGGAACGCATCAGCGACGTACCAGATCCGCTCGGCACCCGGCACGGTCAGTTCGCGCTTGAGCACGCTCATGCTTTCCGGGTTGCTCAGATCGAGCTTCTCATCCAGGCCGCACACGCCGACTTCCAGGCCACGCAGGGCTTTCTGCAGGGACTCCTGGAAGGTCCGGCCGATGGCCATCACTTCGCCCACGGACTTCATCTGGGTAGTCAGGCGCGCATCCGCTTTGGCGAACTTCTCAAAAGCAAAGCGCGGCAGCTTGGTCACCACGTAGTCGATGGAAGGCTCGAAGGACGCTGGGGTCTTGCCGCCAGTGATGTCGTTCGACAGTTCATCCAAGGTATAACCCACGGCCAGTTTGGCAGCGACCTTGGCGATCGGGAAACCCGTGGCCTTAGAAGCCAGTGCCGACGAACGGGAAACACGCGGGTTCATTTCGATCACGACCATACGGCCAGTGTTCGGGCAGATCCCGAACTGAACGTTGGAACCGCCGGTTTCTACACCGATCTCGCGCAATACCGCCAGGGAGGCGTTACGCAGGATCTGATATTCCTTATCGGTCAGGGTCTGCGCTGGCGCCACGGTGATGGAGTCACCGGTGTGCACGCCCATCGGGTCGAAGTTTTCGATGGAGCAGACGATGATGCAGTTGTCTTTCTTATCGCGAACAACCTCCATCTCGTATTCTTTCCAACCGATCAAGGATTCGTCGATCAGCAGCTCTTTGGTCGGCGACAGGTCCAGACCACGGGCGCAGATTTCTTCGAATTCTTCACGGTTGTAGGCAATACCACCACCGGTGCCGCCCATGGTGAAGGACGGACGGATGATGCATGGGAAACCCAAGGTCTCGAGGACCGCATTGGCTTCCTCCATGCTGTGGGCGATACCGGAGCGCGGGCAGGCCAGGCCGATGGACTTCATGGCCTTGTCGAAGCGCGAGCGGTCTTCGGCTTTGTCGATGGTGTCGGCATTGGCGCCGATCATCTCTACGCCGAACTTCTCCAGAACGCCTTCGCGCTCCAGATCCAGGGCGCAGTTCAGGGCAGTCTGGCCACCCATGGTCGGCAGCAACGCGTCCGGACGCTCTTTCTCGATGATCTTGGCAACCGTCTGCCATTTGATCGGCTCGATGTAGGTCGCGTCAGCCATCGCCGGGTCGGTCATGATGGTGGCTGGGTTGGAGTTCACCAGGATGACGCGGTAGCCCTCTTCGCGCAGGGCTTTACAGGCCTGGGCGCCGGAGTAGTCGAACTCGCAGGCCTGGCCGATCACAATCGGGCCAGCGCCGAGAATCAGGATGCTTTTTATGTCTGTACGTTTTGGCATGGGTTTGTCACTCAAATCCGCAGGTCAGTCGGCAAGCCGTCTTGAACAATCTTTAGAGAGCCCGCGAGGGCCACCGGGTTTCGGGGCCGCCCGCAGGCTGCTCAGTCAGCGTCGCTTGGCCATCTCATTGATGAAACGGTCGAACAGCGGCGCTACGTCGTTCGGGCCCGGGCTGGCTTCAGGGTGGCCCTGGAAGCTGAACGCGCTCTTGTCGGTGCGCTCGATGCCTTGCAGGGAACCGTCAAACAGCGACTTATGAATCGCGCGGACGTTGGCCGGCAAGGTGGCTTCATCCACCGCAAAACCGTGGTTCTGGCTGGTGATCATCACGACACCAGTGTCCAAGTCCTGAACAGGGTGGTTGGCGCCGTGGTGGCCGTGCCCCATTTTCAGGGTTTTAGCACCGGAGGCCAGAGCCAGCAGTTGGTGGCCGAGGCAGATACCGAATACCGGAATCTCGGTTTCCAGTACTTCCTTAATGGCCTGGATGGCGTAGTCGCAAGGCTCAGGGTCACCCGGGCCGTTGGACAGGAACACGCCGTCCGGTTGCAGAGCAAGCACGTCGCTGGCTGGGGTTTGCGCAGGTACCACGGTCACGCGGCAGCCACGCTCGACCAGCATGCGCAGGATGTTGTACTTGACGCCGTAGTCGTAAGCGACCACGTGATAAGGCAACTCGGCAGCATCGATGGTCGCATGGCTATCTGTCTTCAAATCCCAGACCGTGGAGCGCCATTCGTACTTCTCTTTGACGCTGACAACTTTCGCCAGGTCCATGCCCTTCAGGCCAGGGAAGCCTTGTGCCGCGGCGATCGCCGCCTCTTCGGAAATATTGTCGCCGACCATGATGCAGCCGTTCTGCGAGCCTTTTTCACGCAGGATGCGCGTAAGGCGACGCGTATCGATACCAGCGATCGCCACCACATTGTTGGCTTTGAGGTAATCGGACAGTGACATCGTGTTGCGCCAGTTGCTCGCAACCAGTGGCAGATCACGAATCACCAGCCCCGCCGACCAGACACGATCAGACTCGACATCTTCCGGCGTAGTACCGGTGTTGCCGATATGTGGATAGGTCAGGGTAACGATCTGTTGGGCGTAGGAAGGATCGGTAAGGATTTCCTGATAGCCGGTCATGGCAGTGTTAAACACTACCTCTCCAACGGTTTGACCGTCGGCTCCAATGGCTTCGCCGCGAAAAATGCTGCCATCAGCAAGGGCGAGTATGGCTGGCTTAGTCAAGAAGACCTCCCGTAAATAAAGCCTGAAAGGGCGATCGCAGGTTGTAAAAAAGCGGAGTGACGTATGGACACGTCACCCCGCTTGTTCACTGAATTATTCTGCGCGCTTTTAGTGGACACACTAAAGCTGTAGCTTACAGAAAAAGGCTTTTTGGGTCCACCGCTAATGAGCCTTAAAGGCAGGGGAATGCGACAGGACGTCGCTTAGCGGGTAAAAACGGGGGCTCAGGATAATCCTGAGCCCCCGTTTTGGCTACTGATTAGTGCAGATCCAGCACGTCTCGCATGTCGTACAGGCCAGGCTCACGCCCCTCCAGCCAGAGCGCGGCACGGACCGCCCCCTTAGCAAACGTCATACGACTGGAAGCCTTATGCGTGATCTCCAGGCGTTCGCCTTCGGCCGCGAATAGCACGGTGTGATCACCAACGACGTCCCCACCACGAACAGTCGCGAAACCGATGGTGTCGCGCGCGCGCTCACCGGTATACCCCTCGCGCCCGTACACCGCGACTTTTGACAAGTCACGACCCAGCGCATCAGCGATAGCCTCGCCCATACGCAGCGCAGTACCCGAGGGCGCGTCGATTTTGTGACGATGGTGGGTCTCGATAATCTCGATATCCGCCTCATCACCCAGCACTCGCGCCGCCATGTCCAACAGCTTGAGCGACAGGTTCACACCGACACTGAAGTTGGCGGCAAACACCATAGGGATCTCATTGCCTGCCTCCACCAGCAACTGCTTTTGCTCGGCACTCAACCCCGTAGTGCCAATGACCATAGCCTTGCCTGCCTTGCGACAGAACGCCAGATTCTTGAGCATCACCTCGGGTAGCGTGAAATCGATCAACACATCGAACTCATCGGCTACCTGCTCCAGGCTGCCCGACAACGAAACGCCGATACGCCCCAATGAGGCCAACTCACCGGCATCCGCGCCGATCAAAGTGCTGCCCGGGCGAACGATCGCCGCCGTCAGCCCGGAGGCCGGTGAGCGCAACTGCACCGCTTCAACCAGCGTCTTGCCCATGCGCCCGGCAGCGCCCATTACGGCTATACGTCGCATACTCAATTCCTTACAGATCGCCGAAGAAGCGCTTCACGCCTTCGAAGAAACCAGTGGTTTTCGGCGAATGGGTATCATCGCCTTCCAGCGAGCTACGGAACTCTTCGAGCAGCTCACGCTGACGGCGCCCCAGATTGACCGGTGTTTCCACCGCCACACGGCACATCAAGTCACCCGCACCGCCGCCACGTACCGGCGCAACGCCTTTGCCGCGAATACGGAACTGTTTACCGGTTTGCGTGCCTTCAGGAATCTTGAGCTTGACGCGCCCATCCAGCGTCGGAATCTCCAGCTCACCACCCAGCGCCGCGTCGACAAAACTGATCGGCACTTCACAGAACAGATGCTTACCGTCGCGCTGGAAAATCGCGTGCTCGCGCACATTGATCACCACATACAGGTCACCCGTAGGCCCACCCTGAACACCCGCTTCACCTTCGCCCGACAGACGAATTCGATCACCGGTATCCACACCCGCCGGCACTTTCACCGACAAGGTTTTGTACTCTTCGACACGACCTTCGCCATGACAGGAATCGCATGGATCGGAGATGATCTTGCCCTGGCCATGGCAACGCGGGCACGTCTGCTGCACCGAGAAGAAGCCTTGTTGCATACGGACCTGACCGATACCACCGCACGTAGGGCAGGTGATGGGCGAAGAGCCTTTCTTGGCGCCCGAACCGTCGCACGGCTTGCAGTTGACCAGCGTTGGCACACGAATATTGACGCTGGTACCGCGAACCGCTTCTTCCAGGTTCAGTTCCAGGGTGTAGCGCAAGTCGCTGCCGCGCTGCGCACCGCCACGCTGACCACCGCGGCCGCCGCCAAAGAAGTCGCTGAACACATCGCCGAAAATATCGGAGAAATTCTGCCCACCAAAACCAGCGCCACCACCACCCATGCTTGGGTCGACACCGGCATGGCCATACTGATCGTAGGCCGCACGCTTATTGGGATCACATAGGCATTCGTAGGCCTCATTGGCCTCTTTGAACATTTCTTCGGATTCTTTGTTATCCGGATTACGGTCCGGGTGGTGCTTCATCGCCAGACGACGGTAAGCCTTTTTCAGCTCCGCCTCGCTGGCACCACGCTCCACACCCAAAACTTCGTAATAGTCACGCTTTGCCATAAGTCTTTGCACTCTTAAGGACGTTCAGCCAGGCCCTCCTGAGCCTTGCCGAACTCGTTGAGCCCCAATACAGGCCCGGACCCAACTCACGTCAATTCAACGATCCTGGTCATCACTGCTTTCAGCCAGGCGCCCGGCCAAAAACGCGGTATTAAACCCTCGGAAAGCAGGAGCATCCCCGATCACACCGCCAGCATCCGACTGTTGTCGCATGCTGTAAAAATTCGCGTACCCCAGACACGCCAACGCGGGAGCAAGCTCCCGCGCGGCGACATCCTACCAGTCACCGCTTGAAAGCGGTCAACCGGGCGACCAAGTTACTTCTTCTGGTCTTCTTTAACTTCTTCGAACTCAGCATCGACAACGTCATCATGCTTGGCTTCTGGTTCTGCCTGTTGTGCAGCACCGTCTGCCGGCTGAGCTTGCTCGGCGTACATCTTCTGAGCCACTGGCGCAGAGACTTTCGACAACTCTTCAATCTTGGCTTCAATGGCGGCCTTGTCATCGCCTTTGACGGCGGCTTCCAGGGCAACCACGGCAGCCTCGATTGCAGCTTTCTCTTCAGCCGTTACTTTTTCGCCAGCATCCACGACCATTTTGCGGGTCGAGTGCACCAGAGCATCGCCCTGGTTACGAGCACCAGCCAACTCAGCAAACTTGGCATCGGCGTCAGCATTGGCTTCAGCATCACGAATCATCTGCTGAATTTCTTCATCAGACAGACCGGAGTTGGCCTTGATCGTGATCTTCTGCTCTTTGCCGGTCGCCTTGTCTTTCGCGCCTACGTGCAGAATGCCGTTGGCGTCGATGTCGAAGGTCACTTCGATTTGTGGCACACCACGTGGCGCTGGTGGAATATCAGCCAGGTCGAACTTGCCCAAAGACTTGTTCTGAGAAGCTTGCTTACGCTCACCTTGCAGCACGTGAATGGTCACGGCGCCCTGGTTGTCATCGGCAGTCGAGAACACCTGAGATTTCTTGGTAGGAATCGTGGTGTTTTTCTCGATCAGCGCGGTCATCACGCCACCCATGGTTTCGATACCCAGGGTCAGCGGACTGACGTCCAGCAACAGCACGTCTTTCACATCACCGGCCAATACCGCGCCCTGAATCGCAGCACCCATGGCAACCGCTTCGTCCGGGTTGACGTCTTTACGTGCTTCTTTACCGAAGAACTCGGTGACTTTCTGCTGCACCAGCGGCATACGAGTCTGACCGCCCACCAGAATCACGTCGTTGATGGAGCCAACGTCGATGCCAGCGTCTTTCAATGCAATGCGGCAAGGTTCGATGGTGCGCTGAACCAGGTCTTCAACCAGTGCCTCCAACTTGGCGCGAGAAATCTTCACGTTCAAGTGCTTAGGACCGGTAGCATCTGCTGTGATGTACGGCAGGTTAACGTCAGTCGACATGCTTGACGACAGCTCGATCTTGGCTTTCTCGGCAGCTTCTTTCAGACGCTGCATCGCCAGCGGATCACCTTTAAGGTTCATGCCGCTTTCTTTCTTGAATTCGTCAACGAGGTAGTCGATCAGACGAATGTCAAAGTCTTCACCACCCAAGAAGGTGTCACCGTTGGTAGCCAGCACTTCGAACTGGTGCTCGCCATCGACTTCGGCAATCTCGATCACCGATACGTCGAAGGTACCGCCACCCAGGTCATAAACGATCACGGTGTGATCGCCTTTGGCCTTGTCCATACCGTAAGCCAGAGCAGCAGCGGTCGGTTCGTTGATGATACGTTTTACGTCCAGACCTGCGATGCGGCCGGCATCTTTGGTCGCCTGACGCTGGCTGTCGTTGAAGTAAGCCGGAACGGTGATCACCGCCTCGGTCACCGCTTCACCCAGATAGTCTTCGGCAGTCTTCTTCATCTTTTTCAAGACTTCAGCCGATATCTGCGGAGCGGACATTTTATTGCCGTTCACTTCAACCCAGGCGTCACCGTTGTCAGCCTTGGCGATTTTGTAAGGCACCATCTTGATGTCTTTTTGCACGACTTCTTCGTCGAACTTACGACCGATCAGACGCTTTACCGCGTACAGAGTGTTATGCGGGTTAGTCACCGCCTGACGCTTGGCCGACTGACCGACGAGGATCTCGCCGTCATTGGCGTAAGCGATAATCGACGGCGTGGTACGCGCGCCTTCGGCGTTCTCAATAACTTTGGCCTTGCCGTTTTCCATGACCGAGACGCACGAGTTGGTGGTCCCCAGGTCGATACCGATAATTTTGCCCATGATTTGCTCTCCCGAAACTTGAATTTTGTTGCCGCAGCAGTTTTGGCTAACTGCGGTAGCACTTAAACGCTTGACTTATAAATGGGGGCCTTGCGGCGGATTTCAAGCCTGCTCATCAATAGAAGGTGCAACGGGCGCTGGCGCCTTGCTTACCACTACCATTGCCGGGCGCAGTAGGCGGCCGTTGAGCAGGTATCCTTTCTGGAACACCTTCAACACGCTGTTGGGCTCAAGGTCGTGGCTTTCCTGCATGGCCATGGCTTGGTGATGCTCAGCATTGAACGGCTCGCCGCCTTGCGGATCGATAGCTTCCAGCTGATACCGCTTGAGCGTGTCCTGGAACATCTTCAGGGTCAGCTCAATGCCTTCGCGCATCGCACGGATGTTTTCATCATCCGGGCTGGACAGCTCAAGGCCGCGCTCCAGACTGTCGATAATCGGCAGCAGGTCGCTGGCGAATTTTTCCAGCGCGAATTTATGCGCTTTTTCTACATCCTGCTCGGCACGGCGGCGGACGTTCTGCAGATCAGCGGCAACACGCAAAGACTGATCCTGCGCAGCGGCCAATTGCTCTTCTAGCACTTGCACACGAGTTGCCAGTTCATCACCGACAGCCGAATTGGCGTCTGGAGTTTGCGTATCCTGCGTCTGTTCGTCAGCCATAGATTCTCTCCTTTCAAAATCATGCGCGAACTCAACTCGCGCTTCTGTTCCGGTATATGGGGCCACAATTTCCAGGTTCAAGGGCGAAAGCATGACCAAAAGTCACGCAGAGGGTCAGGATTAATTCCTGCCCGCAAATTCCCGATTGCGCTAAAAACAGTATGGATCCAAGCAAATCGAACTAAGCATCAGGATTGTCACCTCCTGACAAAACACTGTATAAATAACCAGACATAAAGCCTGGGAGCCGCCGTCATGCTCGTGCACCTGTCCGTACATAACTACGCCATTGTTGAACATCTGGATCTCGAACTGGATCGCGGAATGAGCGTAATCACAGGCGAAACCGGCGCCGGCAAGTCGATCATGCTAGACGCCCTGGGCCTGACCCTGGGCGATCGCGCCGACAGCGGCGTAGTGCGCCCAGGCGCAGAAAAGGCCGATATCCTGGCCACTTTCGACTTGGCGGATATTCCAGAAGCTGAAACCTGGCTGGCTGAGCGCGACCTTAATCATGAAGGACCGTGCATCCTGCGTCGGGTCATCACTGCCGAAGGACGCTCACGCGGCTATATCAACGGCACGCCCTGCCCGCTTGGCGACCTGAAAGCATTGGGTGAATTGCTGATCGATATCCACAGCCAGCACGAACATCAGTCTCTGCTTAAAACCGACACACATCGGCGCTTGCTCGACGAATACGCTGGCGCCACCGATCTATCCAGGCAAGTGCAGCTTGCTGCGCAACGCTGGCGCCAGACACGCCTGGAACTGGAACGAATCTCCAATTCCGGCGATGAGCAACGCGCTCGCCATCAGTTACTCAGCTATCAGCTCGAAGAGCTGGAGAGCCTGGGTCTTGGCGAAACGGAGCTGGAGCAGCTTGAACAGGAACACAAGAACCTCACCAATGCAGAAACCCTTCTGGGTATCTGCCGTCAGGTGGTGGAGCAATGCAGCGAAAGCGATTCCGGAAATGTGCTCAACGCGCTCACGGCCAGCCTCAACCGCCTGTCCAGCGTGAATAACGCCTCGGGTTCGCTGAGCGAAGCGACAACCCTGCTGACCAGTGCGCAGATCCAGGTTGAAGAAGCAGTCGGCGAGCTGAATAGGTTTCTGGACCACTTCGATGCCGATCCGGCGCGCTTGCAGGAAATAGAAGAACGACTGGACACTATTTATACCCTGGCCCGCAAACATCGAATCCAGCCCACTGAACTGGCGGCGATGCAGCAGAAATTGCTGGATGAAATCGAAACCCTGAATGCCAACGATGAATCCATTGAAAGACTGGGCGACGAACTGGCCTCCTATGCTCGGCATTATCAAGAGAAGGCCCGCGAACTGAGCGAGTTACGCCAGCACGCAGCCACAAATCTTGCTGGGGCTGTTGAGCAAGAAATTCAGCGCCTGGGCATGCCCGGCGGACGCTTCACTATTGAGTTGCGCACCAATACCAGTAACGAATTGCAGCCCCATGGCCTGGAACAGGTAGAACTGCTGGTCAGCGCCAACCCGGGGCAACCTCTCAAAGCGCTGGCAAAAGTCGCCTCCGGGGGCGAGCTGTCGCGAATCAGCCTGGCTATCCAAGTGATTACCGCACAGACCTCCAGAGTACCCACGCTGGTATTCGACGAGGTGGACGTAGGCATCGGCGGGCCAACGGCGGAAATTGTCGGCCAACTGTTGCGCCGCCTGGGAGAGCGAGGCCAGGTACTCACAGTGACGCACTTGCCGCAGGTCGCGGCGCAAGGGCATCAACATTTGTTTGTACACAAGGTCAGAGGCAGCGATGCAACACGTACAGCTGTGTCCAGATTGAACAAGTCAGAACGCGTGGAAGAAGTGGCCCGCATGCTGGGTGGGATAGACCTGACCAAAGAGTCTCTGGCGCATGCGAAGAAGATGGTTGTAGCCGCCAAGGCATGAACCGGATTTTTCTTGCAAACAGCACGAAGGCGACCCGGGGGTCGCCTTCGTTCATTTAGCAAAGTACATCTGTAGCGTTTTTTTACTTTTTCTTACGGATGTACAACACAAGATTATGGTCAACCAGATCGAAGCCATGCTCCTCAGCGATTTCATGCTGAAGCTTCTCGATTGCCGGACTGGTGAACTCAATAACCTCATTGGTATCGAGGTCCACCATATGGTCGTGATGACCACCGTCAGCCAGTTCGAACACTGCATGACCGCCGTCGAAATTATGACGAACCACCAGCCCTGCGGCTTCAAACTGGGTCAGCACACGGTAAACCGTAGCCAGGCCAACGTCCTCATTAGACTCCATCAGCGCCTTATAAACATCTTCAGCACTCATGTGGCGCTGCTCGGCAGAATCGAGCATTTGTAGAATCTTGACTCGTGGCAGAGTCACTTTGAGACCGGCTTTGCGTAGTTCGCTATTTTCAACCATGGTTAGCTTTCTCGCGGATGCTGCTTCGCAGCTTCTCTTAATACGGGTATGATCGGCGTTTACGTTGTCCCAGCCAAGATAGTGGAAGTCGCCCACCGATGCAAAACACCAAGCTCTTGCTAACCAGTTTCACCTTTGTGGGACTGCTCGCACTCGCCGGTTGTTCATTCCCCGGGGTTTACAAAATCGACATCCAGCAGGGCAATGTCGTCACGCAGGACATGATAGACCAGTTACGCCCCGGAATGACCCGACGGCAAGTACGGTTTATTATGGGTAACCCCCTGCTGACCGACACTTTCCATGCCGATCGCTGGGATTATCTCTACAGCATTCAGCCGGGTGGCGGTGAACGCCAGCAGGAGCGCGTCAGCGTCATTTTTAATGGCAGTGACCAGCTTGTCAGCCTGTCAGGTGACTTCATGCCCGGCGTAAGCCGTGATGAGGCTTTGCTTGGCAAAGATAATGGCGCGAACGTTACGGCTCCCGCGCAAGAGGGGGAAAAGCCGAAGTCGGAGGTCCCAGCCAAGCCGGGTTCCTTGCTGGACAGAATCCAGAAGGATGTCGACGGCGTGGAAACCGTTCCCGTCCCGACACCTCAGCCGTTGGACACCAGCCCACAATAAAACTGTGCGGCACACGAAAAAAAGCCCGGCATGCCGGGCTTTTTCGTATCTGCCGATTAGCGGAGCTAAGTATTCTGCTGCCTGGCAAGCGCTGCCTTGGCTGCACGCAACCTGCGCACTTCCTTGGGATCAGCCAACAAGGGACGGTAAATCTCAACTCGATCGCCCGCTTGTACAACACGCACATCAGCGTCAGAAATAGCCTTACCGAATATCCCTAATGGACAAGTCGCCGGATCAATACCGGGGAACTGCTCCAGAACTCCCGAGAGCTGTACCGCCTTGCGCACACTCGTGCCCAAGGGCACGGCCACGGCAAGCAAGACCTGACGATCGACAGCGGCGTGCACCACTTCGATTTCAACCATGCAGCTGCTTAGCCCGCTGACAGAATGCATCCACCAAGGTATTGGCCGCCTGATTGAATAACGGCCCAAGCGTCGCTCGTACGATGGGTCCGGCATAATCAAACGACAAATCCAGGCTGATTTTGCAGGCCTTGTCCGTCAATGCTTTAAAAATCCATACGCCATGCAACTGGGTGAATGGGCCTTCCTGCAAATTCATTTCGATGGATTTACCCGGCACCAATACATTGCGCGTAACGAAGTGCTGACTAAGCCCCCCCTTGGCCACGCCCACGCTGGCGACCATGTGCTCAGCACTGCTTTCAAGCACTTCGGCAGTTGAGCACCAGGGCAGGAATTCCGGATAACGCGCCACGTCGTTGACCAGATCATAGAGCGCCTGTGCCGGATAGGGCAGCAGCGCCGAACGTTGAATATGCGTCGTCATGTGTGCGTTATTTCCACAGCTGAGCGGCAAACATCGCGAAGGAACAGCCCGATCCGCGAGAGAAAAAAACCAAAGAACTGCCCGCATTGTCCGGGATTCGTCCAACACGCTCAAGCACGCAGGTTGACCGTAGCCGCCAAGCTCGCAACTGCCTATAATGCCGCCCCTATGGCTAAACAAAAGAAACACCCCACAGGGACCATCGCGCAAAATAAAAAGGCGCGACACGATTACTTCATCGAACATCGTTTCGAGGCTGGTCTGGTCCTGGCCGGCTGGGAAGTAAAGAGTCTGCGTGCCAGCAAACTGCAGCTGGTCGACAGTTACGTACTGCTCAAGGATGGTGAAGCGTGGCTGCTGGGCAGTCATATCACCCCGCTGACCACCGCGAGCACTCATGTGATTGCCGACCCGGTACGCACCCGCAAGCTACTGCTCAACGCCCGCGAGCTGGACAAGCTTGCCGCGGCCGTGCAGCAGAAGGGCTATGCCTGCGTCTGCCTGTCCTGGTACTGGAGCAAGCACTTGGTCAAGTGCGAGATCGCACTGGGCAAGGGCAAGAAGGAATACGACAAGCGCGACACCGAACGCGAGCGCGACTCCAATCGCGAGCTGCATCGCGCGGTACGCAACAAGGGCAAGGAAGAATAACCTTGTACGATGTAGCCTCGGCCAGCACCCGCGGCTACATCCCTTTGCGTCGCTCCGCACGTGCCACGCGCTGAACCTCCTGACGAACTTCCTCCAACACTTCCTGCACGTACAACAAGTGTCGTGTAGACACCTCCCTTGCCTGCTCGGCCCGCCCCTCGATGATCGCTAGGTACAAATCCCGATGCTGATTGATCAGCATGTCACGGGTTTCTGTACGTTGCTGATACATGCCACCGATATTAGTCACCACGTTACGCTTGAGCAGATCGAACAAACCTCGAATCGTGTGCAGCAACACCGCGTTATGACTGGCCTCGGCAATGGCCAGATGGAACCGAGCATCCGCCGCCCCCTCCTCGGCCCGACTGACTTCATCGACGCGCGTGTAGCAGTCCTGCAACGCTTCAAACGCAGTAGTCAGCCGTTCCCTGTCGACTTCGGTGGCACGCAACGCCGCGTAATACGCGCATGATGCCTCCAAAGTCTGGCGAAACTCCAGCAAGTCACGCTGGGCTTCTGGATTGTTCTCCAGTAGATGCAGGAGCGGATCGCTGAAAGTCGAACCCAAAGAGTCGACGACATAGTTGCCGCCCCCCTGACGACTGACTAACAATCCTTTGGCCGCCAGCTTCTGGATAGCCTCGCGCAACGACGGACGCGAGACTCCGAACTGCTCAGCCAAGGCACGTTCAGCCGGCAAACGCTCGCCGGATTTCAACGTACCCTCAAGGATCATTCCTTCAAGCTGCTCAACAATATCGTCAGACAGACGGCGCTGCCGCACCTGATCAAACGCCATAACTCACTCTCCACCATCCCGACCACTCGCCGGGCCCTCTATTCTGGCCTATCGCCGCCGTTCCAGCACCCATCAGAGTGCCTTCGATTTTGCCGCTCAGATCCCCTCAGCCATCCCACTACGACCAAAGTTTTGCAGGCGGCAAATTGACACATCCCACGAAGGCTTTTAACCTAGCTCACATCGATTGTAAATTGGTATTACCAATTGTCCATATCGACAAAAAAGTGCCTGACCAACAACAATTAGGGGCCACCCCATATGCAAACCTGGCAACAGCTTTACAGCCCACTCGGCAGCCTCGGCTTGTCCGCTCTCGCCGCAGTCATCCCGATCGTATTCTTCTTCCTGGCCCTGGCAGTGTTCCGCCTCAAAGGGCATGTGGCCGGCAGCATTACCCTGGCACTGTCGATCATGGTGGCGATTTTTGCTTTCCAGATGCCGGTCGATATGGCTTTCGCCGCTGCCGGTTACGGGTTCGCCTACGGTCTGTGGCCTATCGCGTGGATCATCGTCGCGGCCGTGTTCCTCTACAAACTCACGGTCAAGAGCGGCCAATTCGAGATTATCCGTAGCTCGGTTCTGTCGATCACCGACGACCAACGCCTGCAAGTGCTGCTGATCGGCTTCTGCTTTGGCGCCTTTCTGGAGGGAGCAGCGGGTTTCGGCGCACCAGTGGCCATCACCGCCGCGCTGCTGGTCGGTCTGGGCTTCAACCCGCTTTATGCCGCTGGCCTATGCTTAATCGCTAACACCGCCCCCGTCGCATTTGGCGCACTGGGCATCCCCATCATCGTGGCCGGACAAGTGACGGGCATCGATGCGTTCAAGATCGGCGCCATGACTGGCCGCCAACTGCCATTGCTGTCGCTATTCGTACCGTTTTGGCTGGTATTCATGATGGACGGTCTGCGCGGCGTGCGTGAAACCTGGCCAGCAGCCCTGGTTGCGGGTTTGAGCTTTGCAATCACTCAGTACTTCACCTCCAATTTCATCGGCCCGGAACTGCCAGACATCACTTCGGCGTTGGCCAGCCTGATTGCCCTGACGCTGTTCCTGAAAGTCTGGCAACCCAAGCGCACCGCTGGCGCGCAAATTGCCGGCGCCACCTCAAACACGGTAGTGACTGCAAGTGCCGGCGGCTTTGGCCTGCCGCGCAGCACGGTCGCATCGCCGTACAGCCTGGGGCAGATTTTCAAGGCGTGGTCGCCGTTCCTGATTCTCACGGTGTTGGTGACGATCTGGACCCTCAAACCGTTCAAGGCGATGTTCGCCGCCGGCGGCTCGATGTACAGCTGGGTGTTCAACTTCGCGATTCCGCATCTGGATCAACTGGTGATCAAGGTCGCCCCCATCGTGACCAACCCCACCGCAATCCCGGCGGTGTTCAAGCTGGACCCGATTTCAGCCACCGGTACGGCGATTTTCTTCTCCGCACTGATCTCGATGCTGGTGCTGAAGATCAACGTCAAAACTGGTCTGACCACTTTAAAAGAAACCTTTTACGAACTGCGTTGGCCAATCCTGTCCATCGGCATGGTGCTGGCGTTCGCCTTTGTCACCAACTATTCCGGCATGTCGTCGACCATGGCACTGGTATTGGCCGGCACAGGGGCTGCTTTCCCATTCTTCTCCCCATTCCTCGGCTGGCTGGGGGTTTTCCTGACAGGCTCCGACACCTCGTCCAACGCACTGTTCAGCTCGCTGCAGGCCACCACTGCCCACCAGATCGGCGTCAACGACACGCTGTTGGTTGCCGCCAATACCAGCGGTGGCGTTACCGGCAAGATGATCTCGCCACAGTCGATCGCCGTGGCCTGCGCCGCTACCGGCCTAGTCGGCAAGGAATCCGACCTGTTCCGCTTCACCCTCAAGCACAGCCTGTTCTTTGCCACCATCGTTGGCTTGATCACGTTGGCACAGGCCTATTGGTTCACCGGTATGCTGGTGCACTGAGACCTGCACGTAATAGGGTAAGAACCGACGCCGGGTAACTATTCCGGCGTCCGCTATTTCTGGAGGACGAATGAGTCTGCCTGCCGCTTTCCTTAATGACGTCGCACAGCTGATCCCACCAAACCGGCGCTTCGACGACCCGCTGTCCACCCTCGCGTTCGGAACCGACGCCAGCTTTTACCGACTGATCCCACAACTGGTGATCCGTGTAGAGTCCGAAGACGAAGTCGTGACGCTGCTGCAATGGGCCCAGCGCGACCATGTACCCGTTACTTTTCGCGCCGCCGGCACCAGCCTGTCCGGGCAAGCGATCAGCGACTCGGTGCTGATCGTACTGGGCGACAACTGGAACGACCGCGAAATTCGTGGACAAGGCACGCAGATCCGTTTGCAGCCCGGCGTGATCGGCGCGCAGGCCAACGCCTGGCTCGCGCCGTTCGGGCGCAAGATCGGTCCGGACCCGGCATCCATCAACGCCTGCAAGATCGGCGGTATTGTTGCCAACAACGCCAGCGGTATGTGCTGCGGCACCGCACAGAACACTTACCACACCCTGGCGGGCATACGCTTGGTGTTGGCCGACGGTAGCCGTCTGGATACGGAAGACCCTGTCAGCGTCAGCGCTTTTCGCGCGCAACACGGCGCACTGCTGGAGCGTCTGGCAACACTGGGGCGCGAAACGCGGGCAAATACCGAGTTGGCGGCGAAAATTCGCCATAAGTACCGTCTGAAAAATACCACCGGCCTGTCACTTAACGCTTTGGTGGACTTTGACGACCCGCTGGAAATTCTCAGCCACCTGCTGGTGGGCTCCGAGGGTACGCTGGGTTTCATCAGCGCAGTGACCTACAACACCGTGGTCGATCATCCGAACAAGGCGTCGGCATTGATTGTGTTCCCGGATGTGGAGACCTGTTGCAACGCCGTCACCGTGCTGAAAACTCAGCCAGTCTCGGCCGTAGAGCTACTGGACCGCCGTAGCATGCGTTCGGTGCAGAACAAACCCGGCATGCCCGCGTTCGTACAACACCTATCGGAAAATGCCTGCGCACTGCTGATCGAATCCCGCGCGGCGACTTCCTCGCTACTGCAGGAACAACTGGCACTGATCATGGCGTCCCTGGCCCGTTTTCCTGTGGAAAAACAGGTCGACTTCACCGAAGACCCCGTGGAAAACGCCCGCCTGTGGGCCATTCGTAAAGACACCTTCCCCGCCGTCGGCGCCGTGCGCAAGACCGGTACTACAGTGATCATCGAAGATGTGACCTTCCCGGTCGAGCAATTGGCTATCGGCGTAAACCGCCTGATCGAACTGTTCGACAAACACCACTACGACGAAGCGATCCTTTTCGGACACGCGCTGGAAGGCAATCTGCACTTCGTGTTCACTCAAGGCTTCAACAGCAGTGAGGAAGTCACACGCTATCAAGCGTTCATGGATGACGTCGCGCAGTTGGTTGCAGTGGAGTTCGGCGGTTCGCTCAAGGCCGAACACGGCACCGGGCGTAATATGGCCCCATTCGTCGAGCTGGAATGGGGCAGCGATGCCTATCAGTTGATGTGGCAACTCAAGCGCCTGCTCGATCCCAACGGCATTCTCAACCCGGACGTGGTGCTCAGCGAAGACCCGCAGATCCACCTCAAGCACCTCAAGCCGCTGCCCGCCGCCGATGAGTTGGTGGATAAATGCATCGAGTGCGGATTCTGCGAACCGGTGTGTCCGTCCAAAGGGCTGACACTGAGCCCGCGCCAGCGCATTGTGATCTGGCGCGATATACAAGCCAAGAAACGCGCCGGGGTCGATACCACCGAACTGGAAACGGCATACCACTATCAAGGTATCGACACCTGCGCCGCCACCGGCCTCTGCGCCCAGCGCTGCCCTGTGGGAATTAATACCGGCGACCTGGTGAAAAAACTGCGTGCCAGGAACGCAGACCGTACGAAAACGGCCGAATGGCTGGCCACCCATTTCTCCACTGCGTTGCAAGGTGCGCGCTTTACCCTGCATGTGGCGAATGGCGCCCGCATGCTGCTGGGCGCGCCGCGTCTGGCCAAGCTGTCTGCCACAGCAACCCGTTTGTCGAAAGGGCAAATCCCTCAGTGGACAAACGCCATGCCCCAGCCGGAAAAAGCCATTCGCTTCAGTCCTCCTGTAACTGACGAGCGGCCCCGCGTCGTCTACCTGGCGGCATGCGTGTCGCGGGCAATGGGCCCAGCTGCCGGCGATAAAGAGCAGATGTCGCTGTACGACAAAACCCGTGGCCTACTGGAAAAAGCCGGTTACCAAGTGGTTATCCCAGAGAATCAAGACAACCTCTGCTGCGGTCAGCCATTCGCTTCAAAAGGTTACGCCGAACAGGCCGAACACAAACGCCAGGAACTGATCGGCGCCCTGCTCCACGCCAGTCGCGGCGGCCTGGACCCCATCTACTGCGACACCAGCCCCTGCACCCTGCGCCTGGTGCAAGACCTGGGCGAAACCCGCTTGGACCTCTATGACCCGGTGCGGTTTATCCGCACCCATCTCATGGATCGACTGGACTTCACACCGCAGGAAGCACCGATCGCGGTGCACGTCACCTGCAGCACCCAACACCTGGGCGAAAGCCAGGCGCTGATTGAACTGGCCCGACGTTGCGCCAGCACCGTGATCATCCCGGAAGGCATTCATTGCTGTGGTTTTGCCGGTGACAAGGGTTTTACCACGCCGGAACTCAATGCCCATTCACTGCGCTCACTCAAGGACGCAGTGCAATTTTGCAGCGAAGGTATTTCCACCAGCCGCACCTGCGAGATCGGCCTGAGCCAACATGGCGGCATCGATTATCACGGACTGGTCTACCTGGTGGACCGGGTCACCCAGGCCCGTGCCCATTAACGCTGCAAAAAAACAGAACCCCTGCGCGTCGGCGTAGTCAGCTGAATAGGCCTCGACAATCGAGGCCCTCACTGATGTCGCTGGCAGCCGTCGAACGCCAGCAGCGTCGAGCCCTTTTGCGCAAGGAGATACCCGATGAAGCGTTCCGCTCTAGCTGGCTTGTTCATGACTGCTGCGATGCTGGCCTCTCCCGCCTTTGCCGCCGGCGACAAAGACCTATGCCAGATCAACTTGGATAAAATCAATAACGGTAAAGCGTTACTCGCCACCGACACCAGTGGCAAAAGCGGCGAAATCGACACCGCCGTGGCCCAGGCTAAAGCGGCCCACGCCGCAGGCGATGACAAGAAGTGCATCGAGATCACCTCCAAGACGCTGCAAGACCTGCAAAACAGCGAGAAAGGTGGCGAGTAAGCGTTAAGGCCAACCTTCGGGTTGGCCTTCCGTGACGGTTTGGCGTACACTGCACAGGCTTGTCACTCACTACGAAACAACGAGTTACAAGCACGGGGCCGTTTAGGATTCGACGCCGGTTGCGAAACTTTAGGTGCATGCCGAGTTGGTAACAGAACTCGTAAATCCACTGTTGCAACTTCTTATAGTTGCCAATGACGACCAATACGGTGCTGCTCTCGCTGCTTAATTGCAGCTGACATGCACTCCTGGTGCCTTCGGGCCCAGCAATCATCAGGGGATGTCTGTAAACCCAAAATGATTGTCATATAGAACAGAATCGCCGTGCAGTACGTTGTGGACGAAGCGGCTAAAACTTACACAACTCGCCCAAAGCACCCTGCCCGTCGGGTCGCCAAGGGTTAACTTAATAGACACGGCTACGCATGTAGTACCGACAGCGGAGTACTGGCGGACGGGGGTTCAAATCCCCCCGGCTCCACCATTTAGTCTTCCCAGGAAGACCCAGAAAAGCCGTAAAGCCTAGAGAAATCAAAGCTTTACGGCTTTTTTCTTGCCCGCGTTTTCCCACCTGATCCCAGGGCATCCCACAGTTGACGGGGGCATATATGGGGGCATAAAACGCTCATCAGCTCGCTCGGAGAGGATGTGCCCCCAATGCCCCTGAAAGACACCAACTGCCGCAACGCTAAGCCCCAGGACAAGCCCTATCGGCTATACGACGAACAGGGTCTGTACCTTGAAGTGCAGCCCAACGGAGGCCGTTACTGGCGCTTGAAATACCGTTTTTTGGGAAAGGAAAAACGCCTGGCTCTTGGTGTTTACCCTGAGGTCGGCTTGCAGGAAGCTCGGCGCAAACGTGATGACGCTCGCGTCCAACTTGCCAGCGGCCAAGATCCTTCGCTGCAAAGACGCATGGCCAAGGTGGTCAGCCAACTTGATCACCAGCACACTTTTGAATCGGTTGCCACGCAGTGGCTCAATATTCGCGAATCCTCCTGGGACCCGGAGTACACCCGGACTGTACGGCAGCGCCTTGAGCTCAATGCCTTCCCCTGGCTGGGAAAACTCCCGATTAGCAGCATCAGCACGCCCATGCTGGTCGAAAACCTCCAGCGCATTATCAAGCGCGGCGCTCGCGAGACGGCGCGTCGTGTTGCCCAGATCTACAAACAGATTTTTGAGTTCGCCGAGGCTGCCGGCATCACCCCGCCCAACCAGATAGGGAATCTCTCACGGACGCTCCCAGCCAAGCGGGTGAAACACTTTGCTGCCGTGACCGATCCTGAAAAACTCGGGGCACTGCTCAAAGCACTGGATAGCTACACGGGAACAATGCCTGTTTGTTGTGCACTCAAACTGGCCCCATTGCTGTTCTGCCGGCCCGGTGACCTGCGCCACATGGAGTGGTCGGAGGTCAATCTGGATGCGGGCGAGTGGTTGATTCCCGGCCACAAGATGAAAGGGCTCACTGCCACCAAACAGGATCGGCCGGATCATTTGGTTCCTCTCAGCCAACAAGCAATCGCGGTTCTGCGCGAGCTGAAACCACTCACCGGCAGACATCGGTACGCCTTCCCCTCGGCACGAGGAGGCGACCGGCCGATGTCCAACAATGCAGTACTCAGCGCGTTACGCCGCATGGACATCAGCGGCGACGAAATGACTGGGCACGGCTTTCGTGCGACAGCGAGAACCATAGGCGCTGAGGTGCTGGGGTTTCGCCCCGATCTTCTGGAGCATCAGCTTGCTCACACGGTAAAAAATCCGCTGGGACGTGCGTACGATCGAACCACCTTCTTGCCGGAGCGGCGTGAAATGATGCAGATCTGGGCCGACTTTTTGGACTCGATAAAACGCTGAATGCAAGCGCCCCCATCAGCCAGCAAGCCTTCAAGCTAATACGAGCACTATCTTATCGCTCCAGTACTGGCTGAATTGCTAAACTGCGCCGATTTGGCGCCTGTAATGCGCCAGGCGCAGTCCAAAAGGAATTCCTACCGATGTCAGCCTTATCAGCTTTGCTGAATACCTACCGCAGCGCTTCTGTCACCGAACGCGAAAAAGGTACTTACTTCGAAGAGCTGATTTGCACTTACCTCCGCAACGAAGCCACCTACCGTGACCTTTACGACAGAGTATGGACGTATGCGGAGTGGGCGAAGGAACAAAGCCTCAGTGGCAAGGATGCGGGCATTGATTTAGTGGCTCGCACCCAAGGCACCGGCGAGTACCACGCCATCCAGTGCAAGCTGTACGCCGAGGACTACAAGGTCCAGAAGAAGGACATAGACAGTTTCTTCACCGCCTCGGGCAAGGCACCGTTCTCGCACCGCTTCATCGTCGCCACCACCAACAACTGGAGCGAGCACGCTGAGGACGCGTTGCAGGGCCAGCAGCCTCCGGTCAGTAAAATCGACCTGCAAGCCCTGGAAGACAGCCAGATAGACTGGGCCAAGTACCAGCCCAATCAGGCAGTCGCTCTCAAGGCCAAGAAGCAGCTGCGAGAGCACCAGCAAACCGCGTTGAATGCCGTGGCCGCTGGCCTCAAGGACGCAGAACGCGGCAAGCTGATCATGGCCTGCGGCACCGGCAAGACCTTCACCAGCCTGAAAATTGCCGAGCAGCAGGCCGGTAAGGGTAAGCGTGTACTGTTCCTGGTGCCCAGCCTGTCGCTGCTATCGCAGACCCTTACCGAATGGACGCAGGAAAGCGCAACCCCGCTCCACAGCTTTGCCGTCTGCTCCGACAGCGACGTTGGCAAGAAGCGCAAAGCAGAGGATGACGCGGTTCAGGTGTTCACCCACGAGCTACGCTACCCAGCCACCACTAAGGCAGATCGCCTCGCAGCGGAAATGCTCAAGCGCCATGATGCCGAGCACATGAGCGTAGTGTTCTCCACCTATCACTCCATCGACGTGATCAGCCGTGCCCAGGCTGATCATGGCCTGGCCGCTTTCGATCTGGTGATCTGCGACGAAGCGCACCGCACCACGGGCGCCACCTTTGGCGACGATGACGAAAGCAACTTTGTGCGCGTTCATGATGCCGACTACATCCGCGCCACCAAACGTCTGTACATGACCGCCACGCCGCGCATCTACGGTGACAACGCGAAGCTCAAGGCCGAGTCCGGTGAAGTCACCCTGTGCTCGATGGATGACGACGCGCTCTACGGCAAAGAGCTGTTCGTCATCAACTTCTCCGAGGCCGTTCAGCGGGGCCTGCTCACCGATTACAAGGTGCTGGTACTCACCGTCGAGGAGAGCACCATCAGCCGGCGCCTTCAGGAGATGCTGAAGGACGAGAACAACCAGCTCAAGGTAGACGACGCCGCCAAGATAGTCGGTTGCTGGAAGGCGCTGGCCAAGCAGGGATTGGCCGAAAACCTGGTGGGTGATGATCAGCCCATGAGGCGCGCTGTAGCTTTCTGCCAGGTCATCTCGCCCAACTACAAGGGCACCAAGCACAAGGTCAGCTCGATCAACATCGCCAGCATGTTCCAGTCGGTGGTGGAGGCTTATCAGGAGTCAGAAAACATCGATGAGGCCTCACGCATCATCTGCGAAGCCGCACATATCGATGGCGGCATGAACGCCAGCGCCAAGGAAGCCAAGCTCAACTGGCTTAAGGAAGAACCGCCAGCCAACACCTGCCGCATCCTCAGTAACGTGCGCTGCCTGTCGGAAGGTGTGGACGTACCGGCGCTTGACGCCGTGCTCTTCCTCACCCCGCGCAATTCCCAGGTCGACGTTGTGCAATCGGTGGGCCGGGTGATGCGCAACGCACCGGGTAAAAAACGCGGCTACGTGGTGCTGCCCGTGGTCATTCCGGCCGGCATGGAGCCCCACGAAGCGCTTAATGACAACCAGACCTACAAAGTGGTCTGGCAGGTGCTTCAGGCACTGCGTTCGCACGACGACAGCTTCGACGCCATGGTCAACAAGCTCGACCTGATCGGCTCTGACCCGCGCAAGATGGAAGTCATCGCCATCACCGACAAGGCCGATAAAAAAGCCAGGAAAACTAGCGGCACCAGCAACGGCCAGGCAGGCAAAGGCCAGTACGGCATTGGTGAGAAACGCGCTAAGTACGATGTCGAAGGCCAGATGACCCAGCAGGCGGAGCTGGCCTATGAGGTGGGGGAAATCGAGAAGGCCATCTACGCCAAAATCGTCGACAAGTGCGGCAACCGCCATCACTGGGAAGACTGGGCAAACGACATTGCCAAGATCGCCCGCACCCATATTGACCGCATCCAGGGCATCTTGGAGAACCCGGCCAACATCCAAGAAAAGGCTGCCTTCAACGCCTTCGCCGCCGAGCTGCGCGACGACCTCAACGACAGCATCAGCGATGGCGAGATTGTCGAAATGCTCGCCCAGCACCTGGTAACCAAGCCGGTATTCGATGCGCTGTTTGACGAGTACAGTTTTGCCAGCAACAACCCCATGTCCAAGGCCATGCAAGGCGTGCTGGACGCGCTTCATGAGCACCACCTGGCCAAGGAAGCTGACACCTTGGAGAAGTTCTACGCCAGCGTGCGTCAGCGCGCTGCCGGCATCAACAACGCCCAAGGCAAGCAGAAGATCATCGTCGAGCTGTACGACAAGTTCTTCCGCAACGCCTTCCCCAAGATGACCGAGCGCCTGGGTATCGTTTACACCCCGGTCGAGGTGGTGGACTTCATCCTTCACAGCGTCAACCACCTGCTGCAACAAGAGTTCGGTCAGACCCTGGGCAGTAAGGGCGTCCACATCATCGACCCCTTTACCGGCACCGGTACTTTTATCACCCGCCTGATTCAGTCAGGTCTAATTAAACCGGAAGAGCTGCCGCATAAGTACAAGAATGAAATCCACGCCAACGAGTTGGTTTTGCTGGCCTACTACATAGCTGCCATCAATATCGAAGCTGCCTACCACGGCGAAGTAATCGATGAGTACGCGCCGTTTGAAGGTATCTGTCTGACCGACACCTTCCAAATGTACGAGAAAGACGACCTGGTGGACGCCCTGTTGGAGGACAACAGCGCTCGGCGTAAGCGTCAGAAGGCGCTGGATATTCGGGTGATTGTGGGTAATCCACCGTATTCGGCGAAGCAGGATAGCGGTAATGACAACAATGCTAATTTGGCCTATCTCAATCTCGATTCCTCCATTCGTGAAAGTTATGCTGCGCGCTCAGCTGCGACCAATAAAAACGCCTTGTACGACAGCTACATTCGAGCTATTCGATGGGCCAGTGATCGTATAGGGGGAGCAGGCATTATCGGATTTGTAACCAATGCGGGGTTTGTTGAATCCAACACAGCAGATGGCGTTCGCAAGTGTTTGGTGGATGAGTTCTCCAGCCTCTATGTGTTCCATTTACGTGGTAATCAGCGCACAAGCGGCGAAACCTCCCGCAAGGAAGGTGGCAAGATTTTCGGCAGTGGCAGTCGCGCCCCTATCGCAATCTCATTGTTGGTCAAGAACCCTCAATCACCGGCTCACGGTCAGATTTATTTCCACGATATTGGTGACTATCTCAGCCGCGAGGAAAAACTAGAGCTGATCGCCAGCTACGTCAGCGTGGAAGGCATTAGGAATTGGCAAACCATCACCCCGGATGAGCACGGTGACTGGCTCAAACAGCGTGACGACAGCTTCAACCATTTCATAGTTTTGGGCGATAAGGAGGACAAATCAGCACCGAGCTTGTTTGAGAACTACTCACGAGGAGTTGAATCGGGACGAGACGTTTGGGTTTACAACTCAAGCAAAATCGCTGTGGCTGAGAATGTCAGCGATATGCTGGCCGTCTATCACAAAGAGGTGACGGCTCTCACCAACGCCGATCTGAAAGGAACAAAGAAAGATCGGATTGCCCAAGCTGTTCAATTGGTTTGTAACGACCCCACAAAAATTAGCTGGACAAGTAGCTTGTTAGCCGATGCGGCGAGCGGTATTCAGCATAGCTTCGATGGCGATGCTCTATGTCATGCCCTCTACCGACCATTTACCAAACAGTGGCTGGTTTATGATGCGTCTGTTATTCATCGAGTAGGCCAGATGCCACGAATTTTTCCAAGATCGCCTAGTCAGAATATAGGAATTTGTGTTCCTGGCTTAGGCGGGGATAAAGGATTCTCGGCACTAATAGTTAATCGTATTCCGGATCTGAATTTGGCTCCAGGCATGGGGGGATACCAATGCTTCCCCCTCTACCTCTACGACGAAGCCCCCCACCCCGCAGAGAACGATCTCTTTTCCAAGTCAACTGAAGGTGGCTTGCGCAGCCGCAATGCAATTACTGACACCGGCCTTGCTCATTTCCAAGCAGCCTACCCTGGCGAGCAGATCAGCAAAGAAGACCTGTTCTACTACGTCTACGGTATCCTCCATTCCCCGGACTACCGCGAGCGCTTTGCCGACAATCTGAGCAAGGAGCTGCCGCGTATCCCGGCAGTGAAGAACGCCGTCGACTTCTGGGCGTTCAGCAAGGCTGGCCGTGCCCTGGCCGAGCTTCACCTGAACTACGAAACCGTCGAGCCCTACCCGCTGACCATCGAGGCCAAGAGCACGCTCACCGACGCAGATTACCGCGTGGAGAAGATGAAGTTCGCCAAGAAGGGCGACAAGAGCGCCGTCATCTACAACCACCGCATCACCCTCAAGGGCATCCCTGAGGCGGCATGGGACTATGTGGTCAACGGCAAGGCCGCGTTGGACTGGGTGATGGAGCGCCAAGCCGTGCGCACCGACAAAGCCAGCGGCATCGTCAACGACGCCAACGACTGGGCCGTGGAAACCATGGGCAACCCCAAGTACCCTCTGGAGCTGTTCCAGCGCGTGGTCACTGTTAGCCTGGAAACCCAGAGAATCGTCAAGGCGCTGCCCAAGCTCGATATCGCTACAGATAACTAGTTGAGCCCGATAAACGCTGAGCTCTCAGATAACCACTGCCCTGGTTGGGCACCCTTTCCCAACCAAGGCAGAGCACTGCTGATTGCCAGCCCGGCACTCTCATGTTAAAAAGTCTCCGTCCCAAGCGATCCCTATCGATCCGCAAAGGTCCGCCACGTCGCCTTGGTAACGACGTTAAAAACTTTCGCCTCGTTCGCATCCGCTGAACGGGCCGCAGCAACTGCAATTGGTTGATTTGCGTATCTGGCAGAACACTCTCAGTCCGTTGTGCCCCTAGAAGCCTTACGGCCCTAGAATTTCTGTAGCCCACAACGACCTCCGACGCTACCGAACATTAATCTCGGAAACGCGCATATACCTATGCGTGTGGCAAATGCCCCTGCTCGCTATATAGCCAGCCGATATCCGTCTTTTACCCTTTTTAGCAGTAGTGCCGGAGGACGCTGCCTCACGCTTCAGGACCTAGGACTCAAATCTATGGCAATGCACGTTAGCAACTTTGACGACGTCAGCGACGATGACAAAATTCTTCGTTTACGCGATGTCGAGGCAATCGTCGGACTAAAACGCTCAACGATCTACCGCAAAATATCGGAGGGCCTTTTCCCGCGACAACGTCTTTTGTGCGGTTCCAGCGTCGGCTGGCGTAACAGCGAAGTCCAGGCTTGGATTCGGCAAAGGGAGGCTTTGTAATGCAGCCCCAAACACCTCAACAGCCAGGCTGGATGGTGGAACTCACAGCAGCGGTCGATATTCCAGTGGAAAAGATCCAGTGGATTTGGCCAGGCTGGCTGCCAAGGGCAAAGCTATCCATTCTTGCCGGCGCTGGTGGGTGCGGCAAAACCACGTTGGCAATCTCGCTGGCAGCCAGGCTTAGTAAAGGAGATGCCTGGCCAGATGGCAGCAAATGTGAGGCCGCAGGCAACGTCATAATCTGGAGTGGTGAGGATGGTATAGCTGACACGATAATTCCTCGCCTTACGGCTGCAGATGCAGACCTAAACCGCGTGCACATTATCGAAGGGCTCAGGGATCAGAGTGGGAATAGGCGACAATTTGATCCTGCAGCCAACTTTGCCCTTTTGAACGAGGCAGCCACACGGATTAACGGCGTTTCATTGCTGATTTTCGACCCACTGATCAACCTCATTCGGGGGGACATGCACCGAGCAAACGAAGTTCGACAGGGGCTACAAATGGTAGTGGATTTTGCAGAGCGGCATTGTTGCGCTGTCCTCGGCATATCTCACCTGAGCAAAGGTACGGCCCAGTCCTCCGCAGCTAATCGTGTAATCGGCAGCCAGGCATTCTCCGCGCTCGCTCGCACTGTACTGGTGGCAGAGAAGGATCAGAATTCAGAAGCCAGGGTGCTTGTCCGAGCCAAGTCTAACGTTTCGATTGATAGCGGGGGGATCGAGTATTTCGTTGAGCCCATCGTTATAGACGAGCAGTTGGAGACAACCTGCATCCGATGGGGAGAGGCCATCGAAGGAAGCGCTGAAGCCATTCTGGCTGCTATCGAGCAAACGAACAGCCCAATACCAGCATCAGCCATTCAAGAAGCGTGCAGCTTTCTGGAGGAGACGTTACAAGCTGGGCCTGTTGCAATCACTGCGTTGAAGTCTCTAGCTGAAGAGTCTTGCATTTCGTGGGCATCAGTTCGTAGAGCTCGGAAAAAGCTCGGTATACGGTCACACAAAACAGGTATGCAGGGCGGATGGGCATTGGGACTGCCCACCTCTTCCTGAAGGTGCTCAACGAATATCGAAGGTGCTCAATACTCGTCTTGAGCGCCTTCGCTTTTATTGAACACCTTCGACTCGCGCGAGAGTCTGTATGACTGATTCCGCAGATAAAATCCCGACACGCCAGTAGCACTGGTCGACCACGAACTACTTCCCAATGAAATAGAGATTGCCGTTCTTGTTGTAAATCGCGGCAGGCCGGAAGTCCTTAGGCCAATTCCGCCCAGGATAGTATGCATACATCCATTCGGGCAGGTGACGAGCAATACCCGCCAGCGCATCCATGCCGTCCTTATCAGCTCTGCTAGCGTCAGCAAATAGTTCGCCTGAGGGATCGGTCAGGAAAATCGGGCCGTAGGCTTTCTCGGCCGAAATGAACGCTGGCGCAGCGCTCGCCGGAGCGTCGAACGGCGCGGGGTTCCCAGCAGCCAAATCTGCAAGCCTGTCGTATTTCTTGCCTGATCCGTCAGCGTACTTAGCCGGCTCATGACGCAACTTTGAGATTTTTCCACCAAAGTATTTTTCTCTCGCATCAAGCCAGGCCGACCTGACCAACGCAGATGCCTCCTTCGGGTTAGACGCGAGTTCCTCAGGCACCCACGCAGCAACCTGGTAGCGATAGACAGGGCCAGCACTGCCAC
The DNA here is from genome assembly GCF_016307435.1 of Pseudomonas sp. S4_EA_1b. Classification (NCBI taxonomy): domain Bacteria; kingdom Pseudomonadati; phylum Pseudomonadota; class Gammaproteobacteria; order Pseudomonadales; family Pseudomonadaceae; genus Pseudomonas; species Pseudomonas sp. S4_EA_1b. The sequence continues at coordinate 45,860 of NZ_JAEILC010000040.1, forward strand.
CACCCAGCAAGAATAACCCGACGCCAAGAGAGGCTGCGCCTGCGCTGCTAAAACCAGTTGGAGGCGACACGTATCCCAAACCCGCCGTTGCTAAACCTCCAGAGCTTCCCGAAGATCGCGGCGCGCTCAGGTTATCTACTTCATTCCCGACCATTACCCTTGGAATATCGCGCTGACCATCGATGCGCATGGCTTCCAGAACCAACATGGCATCGGACCATTTTTCGCGAGGAACATCTTTAGGTTCTGGCAACGTTACCTTCGGGGTACTGGAGCAACCCACCAACGCAACCAACAGCAAGGTACCAACGCATCCCTTCACAGAAAAAAGCACCGACATGAAAACGCCCTATTTTTATTCAGTGGTAGTCCGGCACACTTAGAACGCCGGAGATATCCTTCACTTGCCTGCTAGGTCATAGCGCCCAAAATTTTCTGGGCAACTTCAGCGGAAAACAACACCACCACTTAAACGACCGCAGATGATTTCGGCGAACCGACGTAGCGGTAAAGCGTTGTTCGAGAAACGCCATACCGTCGGGCAACATCGGTTACCTGTATCTCAGGATCTCTGAGAAGAGCTCGTATCTCACGCACCTGACGATCATCCAGCGCAGGCTTGCGTCCACCTTTTCTCCCACGGGCACGAGCCGCAGCCAGTCCTGCACGAGTTCGTTCTCGAATGAGGTTGCGCTCAAACTCAGCCAGGGCAGCGAACACGTGAAAAATCAGCTTGCCGGCAGCGCTGGTGGTTTCGATTCGTTCAGTTATGGATTCGAAGGCCACCCCTTCCTGCTCCAAGCTACTGACAATCCCAACCAAGTCAGGCAAAGAGCGACCGAGGCGGTCCAGTCGCCAGACAACCAGAGTGTCACCGTTACGCAGAGCTTTAAGGCAATGCCCCAGCTCCGGCCTGTCCGCCGACTTGCCGCTCATGGTCTCCTCGTAGACTGTTGAGCACCCAGCCAGAGCAAGTGCATCTCGCTGCAGGTCGAGGTTCTGATCATCAGTCGACACTCGGGCATATCCAATCCGCTTTCCCATACGTTTTTCTCTCACTGATTTCGGTACAGGAAAAGTGACAGGAAAGCGGTAAATCCCAAGTCCAAAAGATCAGCTGGAATATGTGTGCCGTAAACGACCGTTTACGGGATGGATGCGCTCGTCAATTTCAGGCGCTAAATGCGACCGAAAACGAAGCCCAGGATATTTTTTCTCGCTCAACATTTCCTTTAGCAGCTCAGCACCTGAGCTGAATGGAGAAATGACCCATGAAGCAGAGTTTCCACTCACATTTTGATCGGGACTTGACCAAGGCCGGCTCGGCGGTACTCGGGGAGGCAGTCCGACGCGGTCTACTTGGGCAACACGAGGCCATGATCCACGACCAGCAATGGGCGCAGTTCTGTGTTTATGCCAGGGACTCTCATGAGGTGGATATCCTGGAATTCGTCAATAAAAAACTTGTGAGGGAGTACGGGGAAGAGCTGTACATCCAGGCATACCAAGGGAACCTTCCGCAGCAAAACGTAATCGCTCTGCTTGAGACTGTACATTCAGTAATGAGCTTCGCAAGTGATGGACGCTGGAAGGGCTCAGCCGCTGATGCTGGTAGCCGGCTTGGCTTTCCAAGCCATGCACGGATTACGGTACCTCGCGGTCTTGACCGAACTAGGTTTGAAGCCGCGATGGTAGATATTCAGGCTCTCCACTCAGAGCAGCTAGCAACATTGATCAGATTGGTTCGATACCTCGGCATGTCAATGCTAGACGCTTTTTTCTTCGACGCAGAAGATGCTCATAAAGAAGCCGAGGCGGAAAACATCTTTTATGCGTTCAGCAAAGATAAGCGTGAGCATCGGATCATTAATATTTCTGATCCTGAGCAAATTGTCATTCTGGATAAGGCCGCAGCATTTCAAAAACGACATGGCAGCAGGCGCCCGAAGCCTGCAGCTTGGCGTACATGGAAATCAAAGAACCTACCTGCAGCGCAAGAGCTTTTACTTTCTCACGGACTAAACATTGATGACTGTCGCGCAGCATATGCCTGCGAGCTCTACCAGCGGACGTCTGGTCACCACGCCCCGATTCTTGGAGGAAAAGCACCCGACGATGAGGATCTGGAGGCTCGGAATGACGTCGCCTACGAGTTAGGGCATTTGCATATTTGGGAAACTGATGCGTACGTCGGTGCCAGGGCCTACATGCGGAAAGAGCCTGCAGGCACCGGGCGCAAAGCCGTCACACAGTAGATTTGGGATTCGATCAAAAGCCCTTAACCTTTAGACCTCAAATCAAAGGAGTAAGGGCATGGATCGTTTTGAGCTGCTTGTATATGCCGTGCTTGCCGTCGTCAGTGCGCTGACCATCGCAGGCGCTATTGGCTACATGGTCGCAGCGCGTCTGGACAAAAAGCGTGGCGACGACTGAGTCTTCAGCGGTACGGCCAGCTACCTGCAGCAAACTGCCCGCTGCCTCTTTTGGCAGCGGGCGCTGATCCAAATCCAACGGCAGGGCACCCTACCGCTGCGATACGCAGTATTTTCCCAAGCCTGTGAGGTCATGGGATGACTTCGGAAGGGCTGTCAGTTTCGGCACCCTAGCGAAAGTGAGCAAAACGCCGAAGCGTTTAGATCAGCTACATGCACGCACGCCATGTGGCGAGCTAGCTTGCCCAGCAAGATAAACTCGTGCGCCGACTCGCTGACAACAGCTGACCTTGGGTTTTCAGGAAGCTACCGGAGAGTGTCTAGCGACCTCATCTATCCGGAGCACCACCATGGAATTTCGTCACCTCGGTAACGGGCAATACTTCCCACCTATTGCACCAAACGGTCGGGTTTACGCTGTACCTCTTGGGCAGGAAACCCAGGTAGAAATTTTTTGCCTGACCCCAGTAGGCATCATGGGCGCGGGCATCCAATCGCACTGGTCAGAAATCGTTGGCTGTTACTACGACGACGAAACATGGGAGATCATCCCGCGCAATTACTCGGGACGAGGAATGCGCTTCCGCAGAGGCCTATCCTGCATCATGGTGATCGCAGGCAATGAGGCCCTCACGACACACATCCAGGGCTACCCCATCCCCATGTGCGTAATTAACCGCATTGCATTCGAGCAGCAGCGTGGCAGTGAGAGATAGCGCGTTACCGCCACCACCCGCTACGCGACACAGGTACCAGCTGGAACGGCACCTACCAATGTTTATTTTATGAAAGTGAAGCCTTTCACTACTAATACAAACGAAAGCTGGCCGGCTGACTTGGTCGTAAGCGTCACTGCTAATAGCAAATACGGCCTCCGCCCCCGCCTGCATGGTCCTGCTGGCTGACAACGAGTAGATTTAGCGCCCTACACTGCTTATAGCCCGAACCCGTCGCCTTCCCTGATCAAGCGCAGCAATATATCTCGCCATAGTTCACTGCTGGTACGAGAAAGCCCCGCCAGACCAAGCTGCACGGGGCTTTCGGGATTTACAATCGGGTCAAATCTGTTCGGCACTGCTTATAGGTACTCAGCCGCTACCCTGCCGAATAGAGGTCGCCATGATTAAGCGTTTGGTATCTAGACAGCTTCTTCTCATAAGCGACCAACGTCCGACGTAGCTGACGATTCTCGCTCGCAACGCGGCGAATCTCCGCAAGCCGCCCCTCAACTTGCAGAACGAGGTGACGGTATGGATATTCAACAAACTCAAACGAGGAAGCCGGGTATTTATGTTTGCCATTCCCCTTGGCAATAGTCAGGGGCGCGAATTTGTTTTTTTGTCCTTGCAGCGGCACCAGTTTGCACCAGTAGATCGAATACGCATTCGGGCTCACCTGCTTGATTGATACGCCGGCCACAACAGATTTGACCCCGGTCTTTTTGTACAGCTTCATGGACGTATCCACATAGCTTGCTACCAAGCATCTAGCGTCCGTAAGCAGCTGCTCGTACTGCTGATCCAGCAGGGTGACTATCGTTTGTGCTTCTTTGCTCATGACGAAAGCTCTCTTCTTTGTAAGAGCCAAATGGTGACCGATCGCTGAGCACCCGGGATTCGATTTCAGACCGTTCTACCGTCGGAAATCTACGGTAAGTGGGCGGACTGGCTCAGGCTGTGACCCAGCTTCGCATCAGATGACCGACGGATGACGACATGTCAGTCGCAGAAAAACATAACATGCAAAGGATGCACGATAGATGACGACGGCAACCTTGACCCTTTGCGAAACAAGGTCGACATGTTAGAAGCAGATGACAGCGAGCGGGCGTGTATCCCTAGCAAGCTGCAACTGGCCAATTTCTGCCAGTTACGAAAGGCAGAAATCGGCCCAGAGTGTGTAAAAA
>NZ_JAEILC010000041.1:0-7936 GCF_016307435.1 Pseudomonas sp. S4_EA_1b
AGACTAGTGGCAGCCAACTTCTTAAAAATTCCACCTTATCAACGCACAAAAAATTACGGCACGCAGCGAACCCGCACAAGCAAAAATCACTTATTCACACAACAACTTTTAATTGACCGCGAATTAATTGAAAATTTACGCAACCAAAGAATTACGAACCTCCATAAACAATCAATCAACACAACAACAAAAAGTTATTCATTTATATTCATCACTCAGCATCTTAGGTACTGCGCGCACTAGGATGTACTGCATATCCTACAAGCAAGAATGCGCCTGACCGCTTGTGCCATAAGGCCAGTTAGAACATTGCGTTCATACCGAAAACTGACCTTCTCTAAATCCGCCCAACGGCTGATTTCTTATGACGCAATTCAGCGGTAAAACAATCGATACCCCACCTGCCCGACCGCTTCGTTAATCAACTGCCCGCTCTGCCACACCGATTTGAATTCCGGCATCCAACCGCCCAGAGGACGGGCATTGTCCACCCCCAAAAAACCGACCGGGGCCGGTACGACGGTGAAACCGGCCTTTTCAAAACTCCAGACCGATCGCGGCATATGCCAGGCCTGGGTGACCACGACCACGCGCTTGATACCCTCGGGCAATAGAATCTCGGCGCTCATCTGCGCGTTCTCCCAAGTGGTACGGCTGCGTTCTTCCTTCCAGCGCACCGTGACGCCAAAGTCATCCTGCATCGACACCGCCATCAACTGCGCTTCGCTGGGGGGCGTGCCGTAATGCAGGCCACCGGTAGTCAGTACCGGCAACCCCGACGCCTTGGCCAAGCGCGCGGCGTAACGCTGGCGTTCCAGCCCAATGCCCGTAGGCTGATCGGCGCCCCAGGCGGGGTCGCCTCGCTCACGCCCGGAACCCAACACCACGATGGCGTCGGCGCGTTGGGCCAGGGTTGACCAGTCCTCACGAGCCAATGGCGGCTCGGTCTCAAGCGCACGGGCGCCCCACTCCACCATCACGGGCAGGCTGATCAACCACATACCGCCCAGGCCCAGGACAAAGCAGCAGCCGGCCAACTTCGGGCGGCTACGGCGAAACCACCAGGCAAGCGCCAGCAGCAGCAAGAGAATGCCGGGCGGCAGGAGCAGTTGTTTGATGAAATAACGAATAGGCATCGGGCATCTCCACAGATGCCCGAAGCCTAAGGTGTAACGGGGTCTAGCGACAATCTAGAAAGTTGCACGTTTAAATGGTGCTGTTCAGGGGGGAGCGAACTACTTGCAGCGGGCGGACCGGAATCTCTCCGGGCCACGACCGGCCGGCAAATCCTTGAGCCACACCACCTTGGCAGACTGCGTGGGCTCCTTGACTGGCGGGGTTGCCGCCATGGGAGGCGCACTGCACTTGTTGCGTTCCAGATAAGCCTTGATCAGTTCCAATTCCGCGCGGCTCAAACCGCGCAGTTCCAACTCCACAGGCCGCTCATCACGCAATCGGCCCGCAGTTCTCGCTGCATCCAATGCACGACCCAATCGGTCGATAAGTCCTTCGTAGATTTCCGGTTTCGTTGCGATTCGCTGCGATTCAACCATCCCCTCACCTCATTGAAGAAAGACTTGCTCCCCAATAAACAGCGTAGCCCCCGTAGCTGCGCCTGCCCGGCGCCGCGACAGACGGCCTTGGCCGCGCAATCAGGGTTTCCCTCGATAGAGTGGGGTCATGTATGCTACGGCGCTTCCTGTAACTCCACTTCCCGCAGGGTTTGGGCACGGATGCGGCGCTTTTGGGTGTCGATCTACCCGGACAATGCACCGAAGAGGATTAGGCCACCCCTATTCAGTTCAAAAAGTAGCCATGCACGAACAATATCAGCCCCGTGAAATAGAAAATGCCGCCCAAGCCTTCTGGGACGAGCAGAAGTCCTTTGAAGTCAGTGAACAGCCAGGCAAGGAGACCTTCTACTGCCTGTCGATGTTCCCTTACCCCAGCGGCAAGCTACACATGGGGCATGTGCGTAACTACACCATCGGCGACGTGATTTCCCGTTACCAGCGCATGCAAGGTAAAAACGTCCTGCAACCCATGGGTTGGGACGCCTTTGGCATGCCGGCGGAAAACGCGGCGATGAAAAACAATGTAGCGCCCGCCAAGTGGACCTACGAAAACATCGCCTATATGAAGACCCAGCTGCGCAGCCTGGGCCTGGCCGTGGACTGGTCCCGTGAAGTGACCACCTGCAAGCCGGACTACTACCGCTGGGAACAATGGCTGTTCACGCGCCTGTTCGAAAAAGGTGTGATCTACAAAAAGAGCGGCACCGTGAACTGGGACCCGGTCGACCAGACCGTACTGGCCAACGAGCAGGTGATCGACGGTCGCGGCTGGCGTTCCGGCGCGCTGATCGAAAAGCGCGAAATCCCGATGTACTACTTCAAGATCACCGCCTACGCCGATGAGCTGTTGTCGAGCCTGGATGATCTGCCGGGCTGGCCGGAACAGGTCAAGACCATGCAGCGCAACTGGATCGGCAAATCCAAGGGCATGGAAGTGCAGTTCCCGTACAACGTCGACTCCATCGGCGAAGCGGGCACCCTCAAAGTGTTCACCACCCGTCCCGACACCCTGATGGGTGCGACCTACGTCGCCGTGGCCGCCGAACACCCGCTGGCCGCCCTGGCGGCGCAGAACAACCCTGAGCTGCAGGCATTCATCGCCGAATGCAAAGGCGGTAGCGTGGCCGAAGCCGACGTCGCCACCCAGGAGAAGAAAGGCCTGCCGACCGGATTGTTCGTCGAGCACCCGCTGACCGGCGAGAAGTTGCCGGTGTGGGTCGCCAACTACGTGCTGATGCACTACGGCGATGGCGCGGTAATGGCCGTGCCGGCGCACGATGAGCGCGATTTCGAATTTGCGACCCAGTACAACCTGCCGATCAAAACCGTAGTGCGCACCAGCTCGGGCGACAGCAACCCGGCACCATGGCAAGACGCGTACGGCGAGCACGGCACCCTGATCAACTCCGGCGAATTCGACGGCCTGGACTTCGCCGGCGCCTTCGACGCCATCGAAGTGGCGCTGATCAAGAAAAACCTCGGCGCCTCACGCACCCAGTTCCGCCTGCGCGACTGGGGCATCAGCCGTCAGCGCTACTGGGGCTGCCCGATCCCGATCATTCACTGCGCCAGCTGCGGCGACGTGCCGGTGCCCGAAGATCAACTGCCTGTGGTGCTGCCGGAAGACGTGGTGCCGGACGGCGCCGGTTCGCCCCTGGCGCGCATGCCCGAGTTCTATGAGTGCAGCTGCCCGAAATGCGGCCAGCCGGCCAAGCGTGAAACCGACACCATGGACACCTTCGTCGAGTCCTCGTGGTACTACGCGCGCTACGCCTCGCCTCACTACGAAGGCGGCCTGGTAGAAAAAACCGCAGCCGACCATTGGTTGCCGGTTGACCAGTATATCGGCGGTATCGAACACGCCATTCTTCACCTGCTGTACGCGCGCTTCTTCCACAAGCTGATGCGCGACGAAGGCCTGGTCACGTCCAACGAGCCGTTCAAGAACCTGCTGACACAAGGCATGGTAATCGCCGAGACCTACTATCGCCGCGAAGCCAATGGCGCTTACACCTGGTTCAACCCGGCGGATGTAGAGCTGGAACGCGACAGCAAAGCCAAAGTCATCAGCGCCAAGCTGATCGCCGACGGCCTGCCGGTGGAAATCGGCGGCACCGAGAAGATGGCCAAATCGAAGAACAACGGCGTCGACCCGCAGTCGATGATCGACCAATTCGGCGCCGATACCTGCCGTCTGTTCATGATGTTCGCCTCGCCGCCCGACATGAGCGCCGAGTGGTCCGACTCCGGCGTGGAAGGTTCGCATCGCTTCCTCAAACGCGTCTGGCGTCTGGCCCATGCCCATGTCAGCCAGGGTCTGCCGGCCAAGCTGGACGTGGCCGCGCTGAACGACGAGCAGAAAGCCATTCGCCGCAGCATCCACCTGGCCATCAAGCAAGCAAGCCAGGACGTGGGCCAGAACCACAAGTTCAACACCGCCATCGCCCAGGTGATGACGCTGATGAACGTGCTGGAAAAAGCCCCGCAGGCTACCGAGCAGGATCGCGCGCTGATACAGGAAGGCCTGGAAACGGTCACCCTGCTGCTGGCCCCGATCACGCCGCATATCAGTCACGAACTGTGGAACCGCCTGGGTCACAGCGACGCGGTCATCGATGCGCGCTGGCCGGTACAGGATGACAGCGCCCTGGTGCAGGACACGCTGCAACTGGTCATCCAAGTCAACGGCAAACTGCGTGGTCAGATCGACATGCCAGCCAGCGCCAGCCGCGAAGAAGTCGAAGCGGCTGCGCGCAGCAACGAGAACGTGCTGCGCTTTACCGAAGGCCTGACGATCCGCAAAGTGATCGTTGTGCCAGGCAAACTGGTCAATATCGTCGCCAGCTAATCGGATCGGGCGCAGGGCTTGAGCCCTGCGCCGAACTAAACCTTCAGGGCCGCGATAAGGCCCGCCTGATTTCAAGGGGAGCAACAAAATGATCAAACGCAACTTGCTGGTTATGGGCCTTGCCGTGCTGCTGAGCGCTTGCGGCTTCCAGCTGCGCGGCACGGGCACCAATGACCTGTCCATCAAAGAATTGGACGTCAGCGCCCGTAACGCTTATGGCGAAACCGTGACGCAACTGCGTCAGGTCCTGGAAAACAGCGGCGTACATGTCTACACCGGCGCGCCCTACAAGCTGGTACTGGTGGACGAGAAAGAAACCCAACGTAACCTGAGCTACGCCAGCGCAGGCCGTGCATCGGACATCGAACTGAGCAGCGTGCTCAGCTTTGAGGTGCAGGGCCGTGATCACCTGCCGTTGATGGGTGACAAGATTCAGATCCAGAAGGTAGTGAGCCACGACGGTAACAACCTGGTGGGTTCGGATTCGGAAGTCATTCAAGTGCGCAAGGAAATGCGTCGCGACCTGGTTCAACGCATGATGTTGCGCCTGCAACTGCTCACACCTGAGCAGCTGGAAGTGCTGCAACGCACCGCTGACGACAAGGCCAAGGCAGAAGCCGACGCGCTTAAAGCGGCACAAGAGTACGAAGACAACACGCCGAAACAATCGCCTGTCGAAGTACCGGTACCGGTTGAGTAAGCCAAATGGGGCGCCCCAGGCGCCCCGTTCGCCCTGCCTATGAAACTCGCTCCCGCCCAACTCGCCAAACACCTGCAAGGTGGCCTCGCGCCCGTCTACATTGTCAGCGGTGACGACCCGCTGCTGTGCCAGGAAGCCGCCGACGCCATTCGCACGGCTGCCCGCCAGCAAGGTTTCGATGAGCGCCAGGTCTTCAGCGCGGATGCCAGCTTCGACTGGGGCACCTTGCTGCAAGCCGGTGCGAGCATGTCGCTGTTCGCCGAAAAACGCCTGCTGGAACTGCGCCTGCCTTCAGGCAAGCCCGGCGACAAAGGCGCTGCGGCCCTGATGGAATACTGTGCACGCCCCGCCGAGGATACGGTGTTGCTGATCAGCCTGCCCAAACTCGACGGCAGTGCGCAGAAAACCAAATGGGGCAAGGCGCTGGTGGAAGGCGCGCAGACCCAGTTCATCCAGATCTGGCCGGTGGACAGTAACCAATTGCCGCAGTGGATTCGTCAGCGCCTGTCCCAATCGGGCCTGGCGGCGACTCAAGACGCGGTCGAGCTGATCGCGGCCCGGGTTGAAGGCAACTTGCTTGCCGCCGCCCAGGAAATCGAGAAGCTCAAGCTGATGGCCGAAGACGGGCAGATCACCGTCGAAACCGTCCAGGGCGCCGTGGCCGATAGCGCGCGCTTTGATGTGTTCGGGCTGGTGGATGCGATTCTCAACGGCGAACCTGCCCATGCCCTGCGCATGCTCGAAGGGCTGCGCGGCGAGGGGGTGGAGCCGCCGGTGATTCTCTGGGCCCTGGCCCGTGAGTTGCGGGTACTGGCCAATATTTCCCTGCAATACAGCCAAGGTACGCCGCTGGACAAATGTTTCAGCCAGGCACGACCACCGGTATGGGACAAACGCAAACCCCTGATGAGCAAAGCCCTGCAACGGCATTCGGCGCAACGCTGGGCGCAGCTTCTGCTCGAAGCACAGCGCATCGATGCGCAAATCAAGGGACAAGCGGCCGGTTCGCCGTGGATGAGCCTGAGTCGTTTAGCGCTGCTGATGTCCGGGCAACGCCTGACACTCCCCGCCGAATAGCCCTCCCATCTGTTGACCGCGTTAACATTTCAAAAACCTTGTCGGGCTTTACAGCGGCCAAACTTCGGCAGATGATTTGCGCCGTTGTAACCACCTACCGAGAGTACCGACCATGAGCAAAAAGCCATCCAAGCATGGCCCCAACAAGGCCAAATCCATCATCGCCCAGCCACTGTTCCGCAGCCGTCAGGAACGCGCCGGCAAGGGCAAAGGCAGCTACCGCCGCGAAGCCTTCCAGTCTAATAGCTGGGAGGCTTCTTACTTTCTGGCTGCCTGAAGGCAAGCGCCCCTCTGGCATGATAAGGTCTGCACCTGATTTGTAATCCCTGGACCTGTGCATGCCCTCTAGCCTTTCCCGTCGTTGGCACCTGCGCCAATTGATCGCTGCCTCCAGCCTCATTCTGCTCGTCGCCTGCGCGGAAAAACCTACCGCCGCCGACGCCCAGCCCTTGCAGACGCTTCAGCCCGCCCCTGTGGTAGCGCCCGCCGTTGTGGCTCCGCTGGCCGTGGACAACCTGGATATCCAACCGACCCAGACCTTCGCCGAATGGCAGGCTGGCTTCCGTGCAGAGGCGCTAAAGGCCGGTATCACCCCCGCTGTTTTCGATACTGCCTTTGCCAACGTCACGCCTGATATGGCGGTGATTCGCGCCGACCGCAGCCAGCCGGAATTTTCTCGCCCGGTGTGGGAATACCTCGACGGCGCCCTGTCACCGGTGCGCGTGCGCAATGGCCAGGCGTTGCTGATCAAGTACGCCGATATTCTGCAACGCATCGAGCAACGCTACGGTGTCGACCGTCAGGCACTGGTCTCGGTGTGGGGCATGGAGAGCAACTTCGGCCAGTTCCAGGGTAACAACTCGGTGATCCGCTCCCTGGCGACCCTGGCCTACGAAGGCCGCCGACCGGCGTTTGCCCAGGCACAATTGCTGGCGGCCCTGCAGATCATCCAGCATGGCGATATCGCAGCCGACCAGATGAAAGGCTCCTGGGCCGGGGCCATGGGCCAGACCCAGTTCATTCCCACCACCTACAACACCCACGCCGTGGACTTCGACGGCGACGGTCGCCGGGATATCTGGAACAGCCCGGCCGACGCCCTCGCCTCCACCGCGCACTACCTGCAAAGCTCCGGATGGCAGAAAGGCCAGCCGTGGGGCTTTGAGGTCAAACAACTGCCAAGCAACTTCGATTACGCCCTGGCCGATGGCGGCACGCGCAAGACCGTTGGCGAATGGCTGAAACTGGGCCTCCAGTTGCCGCCGGGCGCCAGCATGCCGCCCAACGTCGATCAATTGTCCGCCGCCCTGCTGCTACCTGCGGGCTACCGTGGGCCGGCGTTCCTGGTGCTGGACAACTTCCGCGCCATCCTCAAGTACAACAACTCGTCGTCTTATGCACTGGCGGTTGGCCTGCTGTCCGAACGGTTCGGCGGTGGCGGTGTGATTCGTGGCGATTGGCCCAAGGATGAACTGCCCCTGAGCCGTTCACAGCGCATTGAGCTGCAAACGGTACTCAGCGCTAAAGGCTACGACGCGGGCAACCCGGACGGCATCATCGGCGCCAATACCCGCAAGGCCATTCGCGCGGCGCAACAGGCACTGGGCTGGCCGGCGGATGGGTATCCGACGGTGAAGTTGCTGGAGTCGCTGCAAAACCGCTAGATCGGCTGATGGCGGCTAATGCTATCGGGGGCAAGCCCCCTTCCACAGTTGACCGAGTTGTCATGTCGATCAC
>NZ_JAEILC010000041.1:7969-31049 GCF_016307435.1 Pseudomonas sp. S4_EA_1b
CATGTCGATCACTGATCAATGTGGGAGGGGGCTTGCCCCCGATGGCGGTTTAGCGAGTGATCCCAGATTCAAAGTGTAACGACCACATCCTGCTCCAACACCACCCGCTGCTCCCCCGCATCCAGCCGCACCAACGCGCCCATCGGCAGGGTCAGGTTCGGATCGCAATGTCCACTGCGCCAGCCGGCCAGCACCGGAATGCATAACGGTTCAAATGTCTGTTTGAGCAGGCGCTCCAGCGCGACGTTATCCACACCCGCCACGTCCCCGACCAGCACCCCAGCTACCTGAGCCAACTTACCCGCCAGGCGCAAATGCGTGAGCAGACGATCGATGCGGTAGATCGGCTCGTTGACGTCTTCGATAAACAGGATGATGCCCTGCGCGTCGATTTCGTAAGGCGTGCCCATCACCGCCGCAATCATCGACAGGTTGCCCCCCAGCAAGCGCCCACAGGCGATGCCAGGCTCAATGGTGGTCAGCGGGTAGGCCGCAGGGTGCGTGATGAGGTTGCCCGCGCCCAGTTGACCACGCAGCAGGCTGAACAGTGAGGACTCGGTGGGTTGCTGCTTGTCGCCCAACAGGTCGGCATTGAGCATTGGCCCATGAAACGTCACGAAGCCCGCGTAGCGGTTGATGGCCAGGTGCAAGGCGGTGATGTCGCTGTAGCCGACGAAGGGTTTGGGGTTGGCGCGCAGCAGGTCGAAGTCCAGACAGTCCAACAGCCGTGGCGTGCCGTAGCCGCCCCGCAGGCAGAAGATCGCATCGATTTCAGGGTCGGCGAAGGCGGCGTGCAGGTCACGCAAGCGCACCTCATCGCTGCCGGCAAGGTAGCCGTCGCGCTCATACACCCCAGGGAAAATCCGCAGGTCGTAGCCGCGGGTGCGCATCCATCGGCCGGCCTTTTCAACATTCAGCGCGGCGGGACCGGCGGGAGCGATCAGGGCGATGGTGCCTTCAGAACGAAGGGCTGGAACGGCGGTTGTCATACACAACTCTCCCTGGTTAACGCACAACGAAATGTGGGAGGGGGCTTGGCCCGATAGCGGTGGATCAGGCAGCACATGAGTGACTGGCCTTTCGCTATCGGGGGCAAGCCCCCTCCCACATAAGCCCCTCGCATTCCGGATTTAAACTCCGATCAGGAGATCAGGCTTGCCTTGACCAGCTTGGCCTGCTCGTCGGCGTGGTACGAAGAACGCACCAGCGGGCCCGATGCCACGTTTTTGAAGCCCATCTTGTAGCCTTCCTCAGCGAACCAGGCGAAGGTGTCCGGGTGCACGAAACGCTGCACCGGCAAGTGGTTACGCGACGGTTGCAGGTACTGGCCCAAGGTCAGCATGTCGATGTCGTGTTCGCGCATGCGCTTCATGACTTCGATCACTTCCTCATCGGTCTCGCCCAGGCCCAGCATCAGGCCGGATTTGGTCGGGATGTGCGGCATCATCTGCTTGAACTTCTGCAGCAGGGTCAATGACCACTGGTAGTCCGAACCGGGACGCGCGGCCTTGTACAGGCGTGGCACGGTTTCCAGGTTGTGGTTGAACACATCCGGCGGCTCGGCGGCGGTGATTTCCAACGCCACGTCCATACGGCCACGGTAGTCCGGCACCAGGGTTTCGAGCACAACGTTCGGCGACAGTTTGCGAATTTCGCGAATGCAGTCGGCAAAGTGCTGGGCACCGCCGTCACGCAAATCGTCGCGGTCCACCGAAGTGATCACCACGTACTTGAGTTTGAGGTCGGCGATGGCGATGGCCAGGCTTTCCGGCTCGTTGACGTCCAGTGGCTTCGGCCGGCCGTGGCCGACGTCGCAGAACGGGCAACGGCGGGTGCAGATGTCACCCATGATCATGAACGTGGCGGTGCCGCCGGAGAAACACTCACCCAGGTTCGGGCAGGAGGCTTCTTCGCACACACTGTGCAGCTTGTGTTTGCGCAGCAGGGCTTTGATACGGTCGACTTCCGGCGAGACAGGGATGCGCACGCGGATCCAGTCAGGCTTTTTCGGCAGTTCGGTGGTCGGAATGATCTTTACCGGGATGCGTGCAACCTTCTCGGCGCCGCGCAGCTTGACGCCGGCTTCCACCTTGGCACGCGGGGCCGGGGCCGGACGCTCGGTTACGTCCAGCGTCGGGATCATGGTTTGCACTGCATCAGTAGTCATAGTCAGTCGATTCCGCCCGTAAGGGTCGTCTGCTCAGCATAGTCGAGGTGTTTGACGAGCTGCGCGCGCAGCCGGGCACTTACCTCGGCAAATTTAATCGGTGTCACATGCTCGCTCAGCTGTGTCATCGCTAACCCGGCATAACCGCACGGGTTGATGCGCCGGAAGGGCGCCAGGTCCATGTCCACGTTCAGGGCCAGGCCATGAAAGGAACAACCGTGGCGAATCCGCAGCCCTAGGGAAGCGATTTTCGCGCCATCCACATACACCCCCGGAGCATCGGGCTTGGCCGCGGCGGTGACGCCGTAACTGGCCAATAGCTCGATCAGGCACGCCTCGATGCGGCTGACCAGATCACGCACACCAAACCCCAGCTTGCGCACATCCAACAATAGGTAAGCCACAAGCTGACCGGGGCCATGGTAAGTCACTTGGCCACCCCGGTCGACCTGCACCACCGGAATCTCCCCCGGCAGCAACAGATGTTCGGCCTTGCCGGCCTGGCCCTGGGTGAACACCGGTGGATGTTCCACCAGCCAGACCTCATCCGGCGCCGAGGTGCCGCGCTCGTTGGTGAAGCGCTGCATGGCATGCCAGACGGGCTCGTAGGCCATCTGGCCAAGTTCACGAAAGCCCAGGACCTGCGACATCACAACACCATGTGTACGAAGCCGGTGGCCCGCAGTTCACTGTTGATGTTGTAGAGCTGGTCCTGATCCGTCGCCACGATGTGCAACTGGATCGTGGTGTATTTACCGTTGGTACTGGAGCGCTCGTCCACACGGTTGTCGTTGATCGTGGCGTGTTTACGCACGATGTCGAGGATCTTGTCTTTGTTGCCAACACCGGTATCGCTGATCACCTTGACGGGATAATCCGTCACCGGGAACTCGATCTTAGGCGCCTTCACTTCTTTATCGGTCATGGCAGAACGGCCTCGTAAGCGGTAAGCCGTGGCGACGGCAAAGCCCCGCGTCGGTTCAACGCGGGGCTTTGCAGGTGCACACAATCAGTTGAACAAGCCGTAGAAGAATAGACGGATGCTATCCCACACGCGGCGGAAGATACCACCCTCGTCGACGGCGTCCAGCGCGATCAGGTCGGCGCTGTGCACCACCTTGTCGTCCAGTTTCACTTCGACTTTACCGATCACATCGCCCTTGGCGATTGGCGCGACCAATTGCGGATTCATGGTCATGCTGGCAGCGAGCTTTTTCAGCTGGCCTTTAGGCATGGTCAGGGTCAGGTCTTCGGCCAGGCCGGCCTTGACTTGGGAAGCCGCGCCTTTCCACACCGGGGCGGTCGCAAGCTCAGCACCCTTCTGGTAGAAGGTCTGGGTTTCGAAGAAACGGAAACCGTAGGTCAGCAGCTTTTGCGTCTCGGCCGCACGGGCCTGTTCGCTGTTGGTACCGAACACCACGGCGATCAGGCGTTGGCCGTCACGTACCGCCGAGGACACCATGCAGTAGCCGGCCTCTTCGGTGTGACCGGTTTTCAGACCGTCGACGGTCTTGTCGCGCCACAGCAGCAGGTTGCGGTTAGGCTGTTTGATGTTGTTCCAGAAGAACTCCTTCTGGGAGTAGATCGCGTAGTGCACCGGGTCGACGCGGATGATCGCGCGCGCCAGGATCGCCATGTCATGGGCCGACGAGTAGTGCTCTGGGTTCGGCAGACCGGTCGGGTTCATGAAGTGGCTGTTGGTCATGCCCAGATCGGCCACGGTTTTGTTCATCATGTCGGCGAACGCGTCTTCGCTGCCGGCGATGTGCTCGGCCAGGGCGACGCTGGCGTCGTTACCGGACTGGATGATGATGCCGTGCAGCAGGTCGCTGACGGTGACTTGGGAGCCCACCTTGATGAACATCCGCGAACCGCCGGTACGCCAGGCGTTTTCGCTGACGGTCACTGGGTCGTTTTCGCCGATCTGGCCGCGACGGATTTCCAGGGTCGCGATATAGGCGGTCATCAGCTTGGTCAGGCTGGCCGGCGGCAGGCGCTGGTCACCGTTGTTCTCGACCAGCACGTTGCCGCTGGCGGCATCCATGAGCACCCAGGCCTTGGCGGCCAGTTGCGGTGAAGCCGGCACCATTTCAACCGCCCAGGCGGCCGGGGTGATGATCAGCGAGATAAGCAGGCACGTGCGTTTGGCTAAGGTGGTGATGTTCATCCGTCTCTCGAAATTGCTTATGGAAACTTGCCCTCGCGGGCAAAACTTATTCAGACAGCCCGCTACCAGACTGTCGCGTGTTCGGTTGCCCGCTCACCCCTTGCTCCCGGGTTTTTATTGTTCAAACGAGCCAACAACCAGAGTTCAAGCCCGCGTACGTGCCTGAACTATCAATCCGTTACTGCTTACTCGGCGGTGACCACACTGGGTTGCCCCAGGTTGGCCAGACGCACACTGTTCTGCACTTGCGCCACCTCGCTCGGCGAGCCAATCGGGCCCATCCGCACGCGGTGCAAGGTTTGCTGGTTGCGCACGATGGAACTGATGAAGACCGGCGCATTGACCATGCTGCTGAGTTTGGACCTTAACAGTTCCGCCGCATCCGGGTTGGCGAAAGCGCCGACCTGCAGGTACTGCCCGCCCGCCAGGGAAGCACCCGGCGCGGCCTGGGGCACGGCCACGGTGTCTGGGGCGTGCTGTTGCGGTGGCGGCGTCCACTGTTCGACCTTACCGGCCGATGCGGTGATCTGCGGTTGCGGGGTCTGCGGCTCGTTGAGCATCAACGGCGCCGGCTTGCCACGCTGAGCCCAATACTGCGCCGGATCGATGCCTTCGACCTTGACCCGCGCAGTGCCGGTTTCGGCGTAGCCAAGCTTTTTGGCGGCGGCGTAGGACAAGTCGATGATACGGTCCGAGTAGAACGGCCCACGGTCATTGACCCGCAGGATCACCGTGCGGTGGTTGTCCAGGTTGGTCACGCGTACATAGCTGGGCAACGGCAAGGTCTTGTGGGCCGCGCTCATGCCGTACAGGTCATACACTTCGCCATTGGCGGTGTTCTGGCCATGGAACTTGGTGCCATACCAGGAGGCTGTGCCGGACTGCACGTAGGTCTTGGACTCTTGCAGCGGAAAGTAGGTCTTGCCCAGTACGGTGTACGGGTTGGCCTTGTAGGCGCCGGTGTGCAGGGTCGGCGTGGCGTCCGGGATTTTCGAGACATCCACGTCCCACCACGGCGCGCCGTCTTTGTGTGCGCGGTTGATGTCCAGGCCCGGTTGGGACCGAACCACCGCGCCGCCGGACTTCTGCGTCGGCGCGCGGCTGGTGGAACAACTGACAACCAGCAAGGACAACGCGGTGAACGCCACCAGCTTGAGCGGTTTATTGAACGGCGATGCCCGCATTACTTGTTGCCCCGTGCTTGGACCAGCATGTCTGACAGCTGATGCACGGCCATGGCGTACATCACACTGCGGTTATAACGCGTGATTGCGTAGAAATTCTTCAGGCCCATCCAGTATTCAGGGCCATTTTCGCCTTCCAGGCGGAATGCCGTTACCGGCGTGTCGTCGTGTGGCGCATTCTGACTCGACCAACCCAGCGCCCGCAACTCCCCGACGGTCTTGGCCGGCTCGATCCCCTGGGTCAGGCCTTCGTCGGCGCGCTCCCCGGTGACATCCGCGCGGACCACCACCGGCTCGCCGGCAACCCAGCCGTGGCGCTTGAAGTAGCTGGCCACGCTGCCGATGGCATCGTCGGGGTTGCTCCAGATATTGATGTGGCCGTCGTTATCGAAATCCACCGCGTAAGCGCGAAAGCTGCTCGGCATGAATTGCGGCAAGCCCATCGCTCCGGCGTAGGAGCCCTTTAGGGTCAGTGGATCGACCTGCTCTTCGCGGGCCAGCAGCAGGAATTCGCGCAGTTCCTTGCGGAAGAAGTCGGCACGGGGCGGGTAATCGAAGCCCAGGGTCGACAACGCGTCGATCACCCGGTAGCTGCCGGTGTTGCGCCCGTAGAAGGTTTCGATGCCGATGATCGACACAATCACCTGGGCCGGCACACCGTATTCCTGTTCGGCGCGGGCCAGGGCGGCCTCGTGCTCGCGCCAGAAGTCCACACCGCGGGCCACGCGGGCGTCGGTGAGGAACATCGGGCGATATTCTTTCCACTGTTTCACACGTTCAGCAGGGCGGGAAATGGCGTCGAGGATCGCCTGCTTGCGCTGGGCCTCGCGGAACACGCCCATCAACTGCTCACCGGCGAAACCGTAGTCGCGGGTCATTTCACCGACAAACTCGGCGACCTGAGGTGAACCATCGTAGTCACCGGCCAGGGTCTCCTGCGTTGCCCCCAGCAGCCCGATAAGGCCCACCCAGGACGCATGCCGAGTCGCCCAGCCGCGCATTACTTGCATTGACATCTTCACCTTATTCAAACCTGTGCGATCCACTTGCGATGCGTATGAATCGACATCAAAACCCCAAACGCTGACAGCAATGTCACCAGCGAAGTTCCGCCGTAGCTAATGAATGGCAACGGCACCCCAACCACCGGTAACAGGCCACTGACCATACCGATGTTGACGAAAACGTAAACAAAAAACGTCATGGTCAGCGCGCCGGCAAGCAATTTGCCGAACAGCGTCTGCGCTTGCGCGGTAATCACCAGGCCACGCCCGATCAACAACAGGTAGATCAGCAGCAACGCGCAGATCCCCACCAGGCCGAACTCTTCGCCCAATACGGCGATGATGAAGTCGGTGTGGCTCTCGGGCAGAAAGTCCAAGTGCGACTGGGTACCCAGCAACCAGCCTTTGCCAAAGACCCCACCCGAACCGATTGCCGCCTTGGACTGGATGATGTTCCAGCCGGTGCCCAAGGGATCGCTTTCCGGATCGAGGAACGTCAGGATCCGTTGCTTTTGATAGTCGTGCATAAAGAAGAACCACATCGCCACCGCCACCGGCACCGCAGCGGCCAGCACGCTGAGGATCCAGCGCCAGCGCAACCCGCCCATAAACAGCACGAACGCACCGCCGGCCAGGATCAGCAGCGAGGTGCCGAGGTCGGGCTGGCGCACAATCAGGATAAACGGTACGCCGATCAGGATCAGGCTGATGCCTACGTGTTTGAGCTGCGGCGGCAGGGTGCGCTTGGACAGGTACCAGGCGATGGTAGCCGGCATCAGGATCTTCATGAATTCCGACGGCTGGAAGCGAATCACCCCTGGGATGTTGATCCACCGCGTCGCGCCCATGGCGTTGTGGCCCATCACGTCCACCACCACCAGCAGCAACACCCCCGCCACATAGCCCAGCGGCACCCAGCGCGCCATGAAGCGCGGCTCCAACTGAGCGATCACCACCATCGACAACAGGCCCAGGCCGAACGACGACGCTTGCTTGATCAGCAGGTCCCAGTTCTTGCCACTGGCCGAATACAGTACAAACAGACTGCCGGCCGCGAGGGTCAGCAACAGGATCAGCAACGGGCCGTCGATGTGCATGCGTTGCAGCAACGTCGCACGGCGACGCATCACATCCTCGCTGGAGAGGATGCGGTCAAAATTACTCTTCACTGGCCGTAACCTCGGGGCTTGAAGGGGGGCCGCCATATTCAGGCTTGAGCCTGCCGTCCTCGGCCAGAAGCCAGGCGTCCATCACCTGGCGCACCACGGGCGCGGCGACGCCGGAGCCGGACTCGCCGTTCTCGACCATCACGGCCACCACAATTTTCGGGTCGTCCGCCGGCGCAAAACCGACAAACAAGGCGTGGTCGCGGTGACGTTCCTGAACCTTGGAACGGTCGTATTTCTCGCCTTGCTTGATCGCCACCACCTGGGCGGTACCACTCTTGCCGGCGATACGATATTGCGCACCGATCGCCGCCTTGCGCGCGGTGCCGCGCGCACCGTGCATCACCTGCTGCATGCCGTGGTTGACCTTGGTCCAGTCCGACGGGTCGCGCAGCACAATGTCCGGGATCGGGTTGTCATCCACCGGCTTCTCGCCTTCGATGGTCTTGGCCAGGTGCGGACGGTTCCACACGCCCTTGTTGGCCACCAGCGCCGTGGCCTGAGCCAGTTGCAGCGGCGTGGCCTGCATATAGCCCTGGCCGATCCCCAGGATCAGGGTTTCCCCCGGGAACCACGCCTGGCGGCGGGTCGCGCGCTTCCATTCCCGCGATGGCATCAAGCCTGGCGATTCTTCGAACATGTCCAGGGAAACTTTCTGACCGAGCCCGAACTTGCCCATGTAGGCAGACAGACGATCAATGCCCAGCTTGTGGGCAAGGTCATAAAAGTAAGTGTCGTTGGAGCGCATGATTGCGGTGTCCAGGTCGACATAACCGTCACCGGTACGGTTCCAGTTACGGTACTTGTGATCGTAATTGGGCAGCATGTAGTAACCGGGGTCGTACACCCGGCTGGAAGCGGTCACCACGCCAGCGTCCAGGCCGGCAATCGCCACCGCCGGTTTGATGGTCGAACCCGGTGGGTACAAGCCACGCAGCACACGGTTGAACAACGGCCGGTCGATGGAATCACGCAGCTCGGCGTACGCCTTGAAGCTGATACCGGTCACGAACAGGTTCGGGTCGAAGCTGGGTTGACTGACCATGGCCAGCACTTCGCCCGTCTTCGGGTCCAGCGCCACCACCGCGCCGCGTCGGCCGCCCAACGCCATCTCGGCCGCTTCCTGCAGCTTGATGTCCAGGCTCAGTACGATGTCCTTGCCCGGCACCGGGTCGGTACGCTTGAGCACGCGCAGCACACGGCCGCGGGCGTTGGTTTCAACTTCTTCGTAACCCACCTGGCCATGCAGCTCGGGCTCGTAGAAACGCTCGATGCCGGTCTTGCCGATATGATGGGTGCCGCTGTAATTCACCGGATCGAGGGTTTTCAGTTCTTTCTCGTTGATGCGCCCCATATAGCCGACGGAGTGAGCAAAGTGCGGCCCTTGCGGGTAGTGCCGCACCAACTGCGCCACCACTTCCACCCCCGGCAGACGGAACTGGTTCACCGCGATCCGCGCGATCTGCTCTTCGGTCAGCTCGAACAGAATCGGCACCGGCTCGAATGGCCGGCGCCCCTGCCTCATGCGTTTTTCGAAGATCACCCGGTCTTCCGGCGTCAGCTGCAGGACTTCGACGATCACGTCGAGCACTTGCTGCCAATCGCCGGAACGTTCGCGGGTCATGCTCAGGCTGAAGCTGGGCCGGTTATCCGCCACGACAACGCCATTGCGGTCGAAAATCAGCCCACGGGTCGGCGGAATCGGCTGCACATGCACCCGGTTGTTTTCCGACAGCGTGGAGTGATAGTCGTACTGGATCACCTGCAGGAAATACAGGCGCGCAATCAACACCCCGATCAGCGCCACCACCATGATCGCGCCAAACACCACGCGCGCACGTACCAGACGTGCGTCTTTCTCATGGTCCTTGATGCGGATCGGCTGAGTCATCGGGAGGGGCGCAGACTATTTGTGGTAAGGGTGCCCGGACAGAACTGTCCAGGCGCGATACAGCTGTTCACCGATCAGAATCCTTACCAACGGGTGCGGCAACGTCAGTGCCGACAGCGACCAGCGCTGGTCCGCCCGCGCGCAGACTTCCGGCGCCAGCCCTTCGGGGCCACCGACCATGAAGTTGACCGTGCGCGAGTCCAGGCGCCAGCGATCCAGCTCCACCGCCAACTGCTCGGTGCTCCAGGGCTTGCCGTGCACTTCGAGGGTGACGATACGCTCATTGGGGCCGACCTTGGCCAGCATGGCTTCGCCTTCCTGACGGATAAAGCGCGCCACGTCGGCATTCTTGCCCCGGGTGTTGAGCGGTATTTCCACCAGTTCCAGCGACAACTCGGCGGGCAGACGCTTGGCATACTCGTGCCAGCCTTCTTCCACCCACTTGGGCATGCGTGAACCGACAGCAATCAGACGCAGGCGCACAGCCGTTCCTTATTCCTGGTCTTTGTTGAGCTTGTCGAAGTGAGCGTGGCCCACTTCCGGGCTGTGGTGCTTGCCATCGGCGGCACGGCTCTGCTCGGCGCCTTTCCACAGACGCTCCAGGTCGTAGAACTGGCGAGCGTTGGAGGTCATCATGTGGACGATCACGTCGTCCATGTCCAGCAGCACCCAATCACTGTCGCCCTTGCCTTCTTCACCCAACGGCTTGACGCCCTGGGCTTTGACGGCTTCGCGCACTTTGTCCAGCATCGCGCCGATCTGGCGGTTGGAGGTACCGGTGGCGATGATCATGTAGTCGGTGATGCTCTGCTTGTCGCGCACGTCCAGCACCTGGATGTCCTGGGCCTTCACGTCTTCCAGGGCCGCCACGGCGACTTTCACCAGCTCTTCGCCTACCAGTTCCGGACCGGTGTGGGCTTCTACAGGCAGAGGGGCGCTTTTGAACGTGCCTTTGCGCTTAACTTTGCTTACGTCTTTGTTGGTCATATAAAACTCGTTTTGCTCGTATGTTCGGGCGCTCGCTGTACGACTGTTCGTACCTTCAAGCACGCCTTTTCAGTTCGACGCACGGTAAAGCCCGTGCGCATCGATGTAGGCCAGGACCGCGTCAGGCACCAGGAACCGTACCGACTTACCGCTGGCCAGCAGTTGACGGATCTGGGTGGCGGACACCGCAAGCGGGGTCTGCCAGACGAATGCAATATTCCCGTTCGGCCCGGTCAGGGCCAAGGGGTCACTTACCGACCGCGCGGCCAGCAGGTTGCGCAAGGCATCCGGCGGTTCGCTGTCGGCATCCGGGCGTTGCAAAACCAGGATGTGGCAATGCTGGAGGAGATCCTCCCAGCGATGCCAAGAGGGCAGGCCGCAAAATGCGTCCCAGCCCAAAAGCAGAAACAACTGGTCGTCCGCGGCCAGTTCGGCGCGCATCAGTTCCAGGGTGTCGACAGTGTAGGACGGTTTATCGCGCTTGAGCTCGCGGTCGTCCACCACCAACGGTGCAATGCCTTCCACCGCCAGACGCACCATTTCCAGACGCTGCTGGGGCGACACTTGCGGGGTGTCGCGATGGGGCGGCCGGAAATTGGGGATCAGGCGCAGTTCATCCAGCGCCATTGCGTCCGCCACTTCCAGAGCGCTGCGCAGATGGCCGATGTGCACAGGGTCGAAGGTACCGCCGAGCAGCCCAATGCGCTTAGCCATCAAGTGCGCACGTGTCCGTCGCCGAACACCACGTACTTCTCGCTGGTCAGGCCTTCCAGGCCCACCGGGCCACGTGCGTGGAGCTTATCGGTGGAAATCCCGATCTCCGCGCCCAAGCCGTACTCGAAACCGTCGGCAAAGCGCGTCGAGGCATTGACCATCACCGAAGCGGAGTCCACTTCGGTGAGGAAGCGCCGGGCATCGCTGAAATGCTCGGACACGATCGCATCGGTGTGCTTGGAACCGTAGGTGTTGATGTGCTCGATGGCCTGATCCAGGTCGTCAACGATGCGGATCGATAGGATCGGCGCCGTGTATTCGGTGTACCAGTCCTGCTCGGTGGCTTCGATCACGTCGGCGCCCAGCAACGCGCGGGTACGCTCGCAACCGCGCAGTTCAACGCCCTTGTCGCGGTAGATCGCGGCCAACGGCGGCAATACGCGCTCGGCGATGCCGGCGTGCACCAACAGGGTTTCCATGGTGTTGCATGGCGCGTAGCGATGGGTCTTGGCGTTGTCGGCGATGCGGATCGCCTTGTCGATATCGGCCGCAATGTCGATGTACACATGGCACACGCCGTCCAGATGCTTGATCACTGGCACCTTGGCATCGCGGCTCACGCGTTCGATCAGGCTCTTGCCGCCGCGCGGCACGATGACGTCGACGAATTCCGGCATGGTGATCAACGCGCCAACGGCGGCGCGGTCGGTGGTTTCCACCACTTGCACCACTTCGGCCGGCAACTCGGCCACGGCCAGGCCCTGCTGGATGCACGCGGCGATGGCACGGTTGGAATGGATAGCCTCGGAGCCGCCGCGCAGGATGGTGGCGTTGCCGGATTTGAGGCACAGGCTTGCGGCGTCGATGGTCACGTTAGGACGCGACTCGTAGATGATGCCGATCACGCCCAGGGGCACGCGCATCTTGCCCACCTGGATGCCGGACGGCAGGTAACGCATATCGCGGATTTCACCGATGGGGTCAGGCAGCTTGGCTACCTGACGCAGGCCTTCGATCATGTCGTCGATACGCGCCGGGGTCAGTGCCAGGCGGTCCAGCAGGGCCGGCTCCAGGCCATTGGCACGGCCGTTGGCCAGATCCTGTTCGTTGGCGGCGGTCAGCTCGGAGCGCGAGGCATCCAGAGCGTCGGCGGCCGCCAGCAGGGCGCGATTTTTCTGCGCAGTGCTCGCACGGGCGATCAACCGCGACGCCTGGCGGGCAGCGCGACCCAGGCGGGTCATGTAGTCAAGAACGGACTCAGTCATGGTCGGGGAGTCTTGGCAAAGAGGAAAGCGGCAGATTATAGCCGTGACGCCGCCCGACTGACAGCGGTGAG
Organism: Pseudomonas sp. S4_EA_1b; assembly: GCF_016307435.1. NCBI lineage: Bacteria > Pseudomonadati > Pseudomonadota > Gammaproteobacteria > Pseudomonadales > Pseudomonadaceae > Pseudomonas > Pseudomonas sp. S4_EA_1b. Next base: position 20,586 of record NZ_JAEILC010000041.1, read on the forward strand.
GGGCGGATGGTCGAAATGAACTGTAAAAACATGAGCTTCAGCCGTAATTAAGGTGGGAGTTGTTATCATCCGGTCACATTTAGCCGTAATAACTGCCGACGCCATGCCCAGTTCCGCTCTTCCAACCCCCGCCAGCGCCCTGCCCGACAGCTTCTTCGACCGCGATGCGCAAGTGCTCGCGCGTGAATTGCTCGGAAAAGTCATTCGCCACCGAGTCGGCGAAACCTGGCTTTCGGCGCGAATTATCGAAACCGAAGCTTATTACGCGGCCGAAAAGGGCAGCCACGCGTCTCTCGGTTACACAGAAAAGCGTAAGGCTTTGTTTCTGGATGGGGGGCACATCTACATGTATTACGCCCGTGGCGGCGATTCTCTGAATTTCAGCGCCCATGGCCCAGGCAATGCGGTGCTGATCAAATCCGCCTATCCATGGGTCGACGCAATCGCCGGCCCAGCCAGCCTGGCGCAGATGCTGTTGAACAACCCGGACGCCAAAGGTCTGCCCCGCCCCTCGCACAAACTGTGCGCGGGCCAGACGCTGTTGTGCAAGGCGCTGGGGCTGAAGGTGCCGATGTGGGACGCCAAACGGTTTGACCAAGAACTGCTTTACGTCGAAGACGTCGGCCAGACCCCGACGCAGATCATCCAGACCACCCGCCTGGGCATCCCCAGCGGGCGTGACGAACACCTGATGTACCGCTTCGTCGATGCTGGCTACGCGCCTTATTGCACGCGGAACCCGTTGCGCCGAGGCCAGGTCGAAGGCCGCGACTATTTTTTGCTGTGAATTCCCAAGAACACCGATGGAGTGGATTGTATGGGCCAATGGCTCGATAGCATTACCGGCTGGCTGAGCATCAACCCTCAATGGCTGGCCGTGGCGGTGTTCATCGTCGCGTGCGTGGAGTGCCTGGCGATTGCCGGCTTGATCGTACCGGGTACGGTGCTGCTGTTCGCTATCGCCGCCTTGGCCGGTAGCGGCGCGCTGTCCTTGAGCGAGACGCTGCTGCTGGGGTTCCTCGGCGGCTTGCTCGGCGATGGGGTTTCCTACTTTCTGGGACGACATTTCCATCAGAACATACGGCGTTTGCCCGGCTTACGTCATCACCCCGAATGGATGAACGGCGCCGAGACCTACTTTCACAAATACGGGATCGCCAGCCTGCTGGTCGGCCGTTTTATCGGCCCGCTACGCCCCATGCTGCCGATGGTGGCCGGCATGTGCGACATGCCGTTCCCGCGTTTCGCCGGGGTGAGCATTCTGGCGGCGGCGGGTTGGTCGGTGGCCTATTTGCTGCCGGGTTGGGCGACCGGCGCCGCGTTCCGCTTGCCGTTGCCGGAAGGGTTCTGGCCGGAAGCGGCGGTGGTCGCAGGGTGCCTTGCGGTCGTGATCGGGCTAAGCCTGAATAGCAGCCTGCGGGGGCATCGTCGCGCCACGTTATGGATAGGCGGCGCCAGCCTGACGTTATTGATCGCGCTGTTTATCGGCTATCACTCGCTGGACAATTTTGACCATGGCCTGAGTGCGCTGGTGCAGGAGCATCGCAGCCCTTGGCTGGATGAAGTAATGGTGCGGATCACCCAACTGGGCGAATTCAAAAAAATGTTTTTCGCCAGTGCGGTGTTTACCGGCTTGCTGGTATTGGCGCGGCAATGGCGTCATGCGCTGTTTGTCGGTGCCACGCTGGCGGGGTCTGCGCTTATCAATACCGGGACCAAACTGTTTTTCGCTCGCGGCCGCCCGGAAATCCTCACAGACCCATTGACCAGTTTCAGCATGCCCAGCGGCCATGCGTCCGGCGCGTTCGCGTTTTTCCTGGCGTTGGCGGTCCTGGCCGGTCGCGGCCAGCCCACGCGGCTACGCCTGACCTGGATGCTGCTGGGCTGTATTCCGGCGGCATTCATCGCACTGTCGCGGGTCTACCTCGGCGCCCATTGGCCCACGGACATCCTCGCCGGCACGTTGCTGGCAATGACGGTGTGCGCGTTCAGCCTGGGGCTTAGCGAATATCGAAGCCCCTTGCCCGCCATGCCACGGAAAACTTGGTGGCTGCTACTACCGGCGCTGGTGGCGGTGCTGAGTTTTATCGCGCTGGCGGGCACATCCCATGCCCTGTTGCGCTACGCCTATTAAGTGAACAGCTCGCCCTGAAGTTCGTCGAGCAGGACTTGGATCATATCCAGGCGCTGTTGCGGACTGTCCATTTCCAGCAGCTTGATCTTGTCGTCATCGGTGAACGGCAGCAAATACGCCAGCTGGTTGGCCAACGCTTGTTGGCCCTGAGCGTTGGTGTCCATGTCCAATGAGGCGACCATCGGGTGTTCGGCCAGGACCTGAAGCAAGGCCAGCAGGTCTTCGTCCTCTTCTTCAAGGGCGCTGTCCGGTTGCTCATCCAGCCAGCGCACCTCGCCCACCAGCAACTGGTCTTTCTGCACCGTGACGTCAGATACATGAAAACGTCGCCCGCCCTCAACCCGAATGCCCAGCAGGCCGTTGTCCTGCTGTTTGAAGTCGCGGATCAGCGCTTCACAACCGACCACTGCGTAAGCGTCCGTCATATCGTCGGCCCTGGCTTCTCCAAGGATGCACACCACCCCGAAACCTTCGCCCTTCTTCATACAGCGCCCGATCATATCGAGGTAGCGCGCCTCGAAGATCTGCAGGTCGAGCGTGCAGCCAGGAAACAGCACGGTATTGAGTGGAAACAGCGCCAGATTCATAAAGCGTTCCTTAAACCCGGTTTAAACAATGACCGACACGGCCAGCGGCAGGAACACCGCCGTAGCCACGCCCATCAAGCTCATGGCAAGCGCCGCGAAGGCGCCACACTCTTCGCTTTCCTGCAAGGCCACCGAAGTACCGACGGCATGGGCAGTCATGCCCAGGGCCATGCCACGCGCCTCGGCGCTTTGAACGCCCAGACGCGACAACAACGCCGGGCCGACCATCGCGCCGACCACGCCGGTGATCAACACAAATACCGCCGCCAGCGCCGCCACGCCGCCGATCTGCTCGGCCACCAGCATGGCAATCGGCGACGTCACCGACTTGGGCGCCATGGTCATCAGCACCATGTGTTCGGCGCCAAACCACCATCCCAGCAGCACGCACAGACCGGTGGCGAAGACCCCACCTATCACCAGCGTAGTAAAAATCGGCCAGAACAATTGGCGAATCCGCCGCAGATTCAGGTACAGCGGCACTGCCAGGGCCACCGTCGCCGGGCCCAAGAGGATGCCCATGATCTCGGTGCTCTTGCGGTACTCGGCGTAGCTCAGGCCACAGCTGAGCAACACACCGATCACCAGCAGCATCGACACCAACACCGGTTGCAGGAAGATCCAGCGGGTTTTCTCGAAGCCCGCCAGCACCAGTTGATAGGCGCCCAGGGTGATACCGATCCCGAACAAGGGATGATGAATCACTGCCGTCCAGGCTCCGTGCCAGTCGAAGATCATTGGCCCTCCTCCTCACTGGCATGCCGCTTGGCCAAACGCTCCATCATCACGCCGATCACGGCCATGGCAATTACCAGCGACAACACGAGGGCGCCGACAATAGCCCAGAAATCCGCAGCAATAGCCTTGGCATACACCATCACCCCGACTGCCGGCGGCACCAGCAGCAACGGCAGGTAGCGCAACAGGCTGCTGGCGGCCAGGCTCAAGGGCTCACCCACCTCGCCGCGCCACACCAGAAAGCCAAGCATCAGCAGCAGGCCAATGATGGGCCCCGGCAGAACCGGCAACAGCAAATGATTGAGCGCCGTGCCGATCAGTTGAAACAGCACCAGCCACGTCAGGCCACGTAACAGCATCCGTCCTCTCCCCTTTAAAACCCGTCCGCATTATAAGCACGCTGGCGCTATGCCCAGGCATTCGCCATAAGCATGGTGGGTTGACCGAGCTGATGGGCCATGATGATCTACAGTGGATCTCTGTCACCCATAAAAGCCCCGCCGCCACTGGATAAATACATGGCTGTGCCGGGATAAAACCGATGAACCAAGGAGAGACGCAATGCCCTATGTACCCGTAGCGCAGCTCAACGATTATGTCGGCAAGGAACTGGGACGTTCCGAATGGCTCACCATCGACCAGGCCCGTATCAACCTGTTCGCGGAGGCCACCGGCGATCATCAGTTCATCCACGTCGACCCGGTCAAGGCCGCGCAGACGCCGTTCGGCAGCACCATCGCCCATGGGTTTCTGTCGCTGTCACTGATGCCGAAGTTGATGGAAGACATCCTGATCGTGCCTGAGGGCCTGAAAATGGCGATCAATTATGGCCTCGACAGCGTGCGCTTCATCCAGCCGGTGAAAGTCAATTCCAAGGTACGCCTGAACGTCACGCTCACTGACGTCACCGAGAAAAAGCCCGGCCAATGGCTGTTCAAGGCCACCGCCACCCTGGAGATCGAAGGCCAGGAAAAACCCGCTTACATTGCCGAGTCCCTATCGCTCTGCTTCGTATAAGGGTTTGCCTGTGGTGAGGCACGCACACTCACCACAGGGTATGTAAATTTATGTATGAAACTCGCAGCTGCGGCATACTCGGCGCTCAATTATCCGGATCCCGCTATGCGCCCACTCGCCCCCCTTGCCCTTGTCCTGTTGCTCACCGCTTGCGGAGATGGCGAATCGCTGTTGCCGCCGGATGCGCGCCTGCCCGATGGCGGCCGTTACCGGGGCGATGTGGTCAATGGTTTGCTGCAAGGCCAGGGCCGCGTGGATTACCCCAACGGCAGTTGGTACGCCGGCACGTTCGACAAGGGCCAGTGGCACGGTCAGGGTGAATGGCATGGCAGTAACGGCGAGGTCTATAAAGGGCAGTTCAAGCAGGGCCTGTTCGACGGCCAAGGCAGCCTGACCACCGCTGGCAGCCAGTATGTGGGCGGGTTCAAGAACGGTCGTCGCCATGGCGAAGGCACCCTCAAAGAAGGGCAGATGACCTACCGTGGCGAGTTCAAGGACGACCAATATTCCGGCCTCGGTCGCCTGGAACTGGCCGACGGCAGCCAGTATCAAGGCCAGTTCGCCCACGGCAAACCCAATGGCGAAGGCCAGCGCAACGACGACAGCGGCAACCAGTTCAGCGGCCACTTCGTCGATGGCCAACTGGAAGGCAACGGCACCTTCAACAGCGCCGATGGCGACATCTACATCGGCCAATTCAAACAGAACCAGCTCAACGGCAAGGGCCGTTACGAAAACGCCGATGGTGACGTATGGATCGGCCAGTTCAAGGAAGGCGCGCTGACCGGTAAGGGCGAGTTGATCGGCGCGGATGGCAGCCACTATGTCGGCGAGTTCGCCGACTGGCGCTTTAGTGGACAAGGCCGCTTGAACCTCACCGACGGCAGTTTCTATATCGGTGGCTTCGACAGCGATAACTACCAGGGCCGTGGCACCCTCGTACTCACCGACGGCACCGTACAGGCCGGCACCTGGGTCAATGGCATGCGCGTACGCGACGCGGAGGGCAAGTTATTACCCGACCCGTTGGAAATCGGCGTTCTGGGCCAAGGCCATCTGCTAGATGCCGCTCTCGCGGCCGTACCGGCCTCCACCCCCGCCGTCGAGCTGTACACCCTGGTGTTGGCCGGTGACGGCAAACAGAGCGTGTTCCTGCGCGAAGCCGATTACGTCAGCAATCTGCTGGCGATCCGCTTTGGCGCACGCGGGCAAATTCGCCTGGTCAATCACCGCGACCACATCGCCGACCGCCCGCTGGCCACCCGAGAGAGCCTGCGCCGCTCCGTGCAAACCCTGGCTGATCGCACTGGGCCGGAAGACCTGGTGTTCATCTACCTGACCAGCCACGGCACCCATGAACATGAACTGGTACTGGACCAACCGCGCATGGAGCTGGCCGACCTGCCCGCCGACGAACTGGCGGCCGTAATGGCGCCGCTGAAAAACCGCGACAAAATTATTGTGATTTCCGCCTGTTACTCCGGCGGGTTCATCCCCGCGCTGAAAGACGACCGCACCCTGATCATGACGGCGTCGCGCGCCGACCGCGTGTCCTTCGGTTGTTCCGAAGAAGCCGACTTTACCTACTTCGGCGACGCCCTCTTCGCCCAGGCGCTCAACCAGACCGACGATTTGCAACAGGCCTTCAAGCTGGCCCAAGGGCATGTGAGCGAACGCGAGCAGGCGGACAACTTCGAAGCGTCCGAGCCGCAGATCTGGGCTCCCAAAGGCGTGATCGCCCATTGGCAACTCTTGCGTAAACAGCAGGCACGAAAGGCGCTCGAAAGCGTCTCAATGAATAGCAAGGAAGCCAAAGGCAACTAAGCTGAACCGTGTAACAAGGGGGAAACACCATGTACCTGACACCTCAGCATATTTTGCTTGCCGGAGCCTCCGGCCTAACGGGCGAACACCTGCTCGACCGCCTGCTCAACGAACCCACCGTCACCCGTGTACTTGCGCCCAGCCGCAAACCGTTGGCCGAACATCCGCGCCTGGAAAACCCAGTGGGCGACCCGGCGGTGTTCCTGCCCCGGCTCAGCGGCCAGGTAGACATTGCTTTCTGCTGCCTGGGCACCACCATCAAGCAAGCAGGCTCCGAAGAAGCGTTCCGCGCGGTGGACCTGGACATGGTGGTGGCTTTCGCCAAGCGAGCCCGGGAAATGGGCGCGCGACACCTGATCGTGATCAGCGCGATTGGCGCCGATCCGAAGTCTTCGATCTTCTACAACCGCGTGAAAGGGGAAATGGAAGAAGCGCTCAAAGCTCAGGACTGGCCACAACTGACCATCGTGCGCCCATCGTTGCTGCTGGGCGAACGCCTCAAACCGCGCCTGGCCGAACAACTGGCCGGCCCGCTGTCGCGTCTGATTCCGGGTAAATACCACGGCATCGAAGTGTGCGAACTGGCCCGCGCCATGTGGCGCTTGGCACTGGAAGAGCAAGACGGGGTGCGGGTGGTGGAGTCGGACGAACTGCGCAAGCTCGGTAAATAACCCCAAATATGGGAGGGGGCTTGCCCCCGATGGCGGAAGAACAACTGAGCTATAAACCCAGGTTAAAGCCCGCCCGTGGCGTTGAACCCCACCCCCAGCACCGTCAACACCGACAGTGGCAACAGCAAGGTGTCGAGCAACGCACTGGCCGGCAGGTCGACGCCGGGATAGCTCGGCGCCTCGGCCCCAAACCGGTCCTTGGCGCAGCAGCCGCCATTCATCGCATATAAATCCAAACGCGTGCCGGCATACACCACCGGCGCGTTCGGCTTGGCTGCGTCCAACGTGCGCGCCGTGGCGCAGCCGGTCAGGTGCAACGCCAGCAGCACCAGCAGCGCCTTATTCATCGCTGCTCAAATGGTGCTCGCCCCACCGCGGCAGCATGTCTTGGGGAATATTCAACAGATTGAGAATGCGCGCCACTACAAAATCCACCAGATCATCGATGGTTTGCGGCTGGTGATAGAAGCCTGGCGACGCCGGCAAAATCGTCACGCCCATATTCGATAGCTTGAGCATGTGCTCCAGGTGAATGCTCGAATACGGCGCCTCGCGCGGCACCAGGATCAGTTGGCGCCGCTCCTTCAAGGTCACGTCCGCCGCGCGCTCGATCAAATTGTTGCAGGCGCCTGTGGCAATCGCCGACAAGGTGCCGGTAGAACACGGCACCACCACCATCGCCGCCGGGGCTCCGGAGCCCGAGGCCACCGGCGACATCCAATCTTCCTTGCCGTAGACCTTGATCTGCCCCGCCGCCGCACCGGTGTACTCGGTGAGAAAGGCTTGCATCGATTGCACCTTGGCGGGCAGCGCCACATCGGTCTCGGTGGCCAGCACCAATTGCGCGGCTTTGGAAATCAAGAAGTGCACCTCCCGGTCCTCGCGCACCAGGCAATCGAGCAAGCGCAAGCCATAGGGGGCGCCGGATGCGCCGGTCATCGCCAGGGTGACGCGTTCCGGCCCGCTCATTTCAGGGCCTCGGCCAGTTTGCCATGCAGGCCGCCGAAACCGCCGTTGCTCATGACCACCACATGGGTGCCCGGCGTGGCTTTTTGTTTGACGAACGCAATGATGCCTTCGATGGAGTCGCACACTTGCGAAGGCACTGTGCACTGCGCGGCAATGGCCGGCAGGTCCCAGCCGAGGTTGGCCGGGGCGTACCACACGGCCTGGTCGGCATCATTGACGCTTTCCGGCAAGCCGTCGCGGTGGGCGCCGAGCTTCATGGAATTGGAGCGCGGTTCGACAATGGCGATGATCGGCGCATCACCGACCTGTTTGCGCAGGCCGTCGAGGGTGGTGGCGATGGCCGTCGGGTGGTGGGCAAAGTCATCGTAGATGGTAATGCCATTCACGTCGGCGACTTTTTCCATCCGGCGCTTCACGCTTTTAAATGCGCTCAACGCCACAATGCCCATGGCCGGAACCACGCCCACATGCCGCGCCGCCGCCAGGGTCACCAATGCGTTGGCCACGTTGTGCTGACCGGTCATGTCCCAATCGACAACACCTTGGGCCTCGCCTTCGAACAGCACCTCAAATCGCGAGCCGTCGTCACTGAGCAACTTGACCTGCCACTGGCCGCCAACACCGGTGGTTTGCACCGGGGTCCAGCAGCCCATGTCGATCACTCGCTGCAGGGCCGGTTCGGTGGTCGGGTGGATCACCAGGCCCTCGCTCGGAATGGTGCGCACCAAATGGTGGAACTGCCGTTCGATCGCCGCCAGATCAGGGAAGATATCCGCGTGATCGAATTCCAAATTGTTCAATATCGCTGTGCGCGGGCGGTAGTGCACGAACTTGGAACGCTTGTCGAAGAAAGCGCTGTCGTATTCATCCGCCTCGATCACGAAAAACGGGGTCTGGCCCAGACGCGCCGATACCGAGAAGTTCTGCGGCACGCCGCCGATCAGGAAGCCCGGGCTCATGCCCGCATGCTCCAACACCCAGGCCAGCATGCTGCTGGTGGTGGTCTTGCCGTGGGTGCCCGCAACAGCCAATACCCAGCGACCTTGCAACACATGATCCGCCAGCCACTGCGGGCCGGACACATAAGGTAAGCCTTTATTGAGCACGTACTCGACCGCCGGGTTGCCACGGGACATGGCGTTGCCGATCACGACCAGGTCCGGGACCGGATCGAATTGCGCCGGGTCGTAGCCTTGGGTCAACTCAATGCCCTGAGCTTCCAGTTGCGTGCTCATGGGTGGGTAAACATTGGCATCGGAGCCGGTGACATGATGGCCCAGCTCTTTGGCCAGAACCGCCATCGAGCCCATGAACGTGCCGCAAATACCGAGAATATGAATGTGCATAGTTGACCTCGTAAAACATCGAGGCAGGTTAGCGCAGGGGGCGGGAAATCGCACCTTTTATACAGCAGACGCCCAGCGCAGTAGCGGGGGCCTGCACCTAGCGTGTGCGCCTCGGCGAATACAGGTAACTGCTGAAAAAACACACCCTAGGTGAGGACAGTTATAGTGCCCCTACTTAGGGTGTGCTATTGCTGAACAACAGTGAAAGCAGTTGCCCCGTTTAACCGAGCAACTGCTTATGAACAGTTCCTTCGGAACAGCCCACTACACGATGCGTATCGCCAGCATTCACTGTTGCTTGGACTTTATAACGTCCAACAGCCCTTTAAGGTATGCGATTCTCGTCTGCATACCAATGGCCCGACCCTTGATATCATCTGCTTGTGCGCCTAGTTTCGGAGGCTGAGATTCAGGGCCATCCTTTCCTGCTAATTTAGCAAACTCCACCTCAAGGAAATTAAGCATCTCATCAAGGTAGTCCATACGTTCATCATTTGTCTTGGACAACCACTCTACACTGGGTTCAATGCCCTTTTGTGAACCAAGAGCAGCATACGTATTCATTAACATAAACACGTTCCTCTGAGCATTTTCGACCAATTGCGACTCCATAACATGCTGCTCTGTGGCCGGAGTCGCCGGTGGATTAATTTTGGGTTTTAGATACTCGTAAGCGACGTTGGAGGCAAGTGTCGCGGGAGCCGCGAAGAGCGCGGTGATCGGCGCATTAATCAATGCGGTCTTGACCATATTGCGTATCTGAAGTGGTAGCGCTCGGCCTTCTTTCCCCGCCTTCAATACCGTCTCGACGCTTTCTTCAAGGCCGCTCTGCGAAAATGGTTCAGGCGTCTTTCCGTCTATGTGACCTGAGGTCGGCTGTGCAAATAACTGATCCCGCTTTTTTGCGTCTTGTTCAGCTTGCCACTTCTTCTGCTGTGCGTCTCTATATTCAACCTGTTCTGGAGTAAGAGTGGTCTCTGTAGTGGGAGCAGACCCAGGTTCTTTCTGACCAAGGACCTGTCCTTCCCCTTCAAATTTACCCACTTGTTTATCAATGTAAGTTTGATCGTAATCGGTCTTGCCACCGTCTCCCGACTTTGGTGTTGAAACGTCTCCTGGCTTAGGCCCATCCACTTTCCCTCCCCCAGGCACATCCACTTTAGGTGGTTTAGGTGGTT
>NZ_JAEILC010000042.1:0-6760 GCF_016307435.1 Pseudomonas sp. S4_EA_1b
TTCTATTCCTGTCACTGCTGTCAGGAATAACACCTGACCTCGGCACGTAGCATTACAACACTTAGAACTGGCACAAGCCGGTCAAGCCTGTGAGGAACTCGACATGTCGCTGTTGATCCGTGGCGCCACCGTTATTACCCATGATGAAAGTTACCGCGCCGATGTTTTATGCGCAGGCGGTCTAATTCGCGCCATTGGCTCTAACTTGGACGTCCCCGCCGGCACCGAAGTGCTCGACGGCAGCGGCCAATACTTGATGCCCGGCGGTATCGACCCCCACACCCATATGCAACTGCCCTTCATGGGCACTGTAGCCAGCGAAGATTTTTTCAGCGGCACGGCGGCGGGTTTGGCCGGTGGCACCACGTCGATCATCGACTTTGTGATTCCCAACCCGCAGCAGTCGTTGCTGGAGGCCTTCCACCAGTGGCGTGGCTGGGCGGAAAAATCGGCGGCCGACTACGGCTTCCATGTCGCGATCACCTGGTGGAGCGAACAGGTGCGCGAGGAAATGGCCGAGCTGGTCAGCCACCACGGCATCAACAGCTTCAAGCACTTCATGGCCTACAAGAACGCGATCATGGCGGCCGACGACACCCTGGTCGCCAGCTTCGAACGCTGCCTGGAACTGGGCGCGGTCCCCACCGTGCATGCGGAGAACGGCGAGCTGGTGTATCACCTGCAACGCAAACTGATGGCCCAGGGCATCACCGGGCCGGAAGCGCACCCGCTGTCCAGGCCGTCCCAGGTGGAAGGCGAAGCGGCCAGCCGGGCGATCCGTATCGCCGAAACCATCGGCACGCCGTTGTACCTGGTGCATGTGTCCACCCGGGAAGCCCTGGATGAGATCACCTACGCCCGTGGCAAGGGCCAGCCGGTCTATGGCGAAGTCCTTGCCGGTCATCTGTTGCTGGACGACAGCGTCTACCAGCACCCCGACTGGCAGACCGCCGCCGGCTACGTGATGAGCCCGCCGTTCCGTCCACGCGGGCATCAAGAGGCGCTTTGGCACGGTCTGCAATCCGGCAACCTGCACACCACCGCCACCGACCACTGCTGCTTCTGCGCCGAGCAAAAAGCCGCCGGGCGCGACGACTTCAGCAAGATCCCCAACGGCACCGCCGGGATCGAAGACCGCATGGCGCTGCTGTGGGATGAAGGGGTCAATACCGGGCGCCTGTCCATGCAGGAGTTTGTTGCGCTGACCTCCACCAACACCGCGAAGATCTTCAACCTCTACCCCCGCAAAGGCGCGATCCGCGTGGGCGCCGACGCCGATCTGGTGCTGTGGGACCCACAGGGCACGCGCACTATTTCCGCCAAGACTCACCACCAACAGGTCGACTTCAACATCTTCGAAGGCAAGACCGTGCGCGGTGTGCCGAGCCACACCATCAGCCAGGGCAAGTTGGTCTGGGCCGATGGCGACCTGCGCGCCGAGCGCGGTGCCGGGCGCTATGTGGAGCGGCCGGCGTATCCGGCGGTGTTCGAGCAGTTGAGCAAGCGGGCTGAGCATTCCAGGCCAATTGCTGTGAAGCGCTGAGACCTTTATCGGGGGCAACCCCCCTCCCACACTTGAATGTATTCACAATCAAATTGTGGGAGGGGGCTTGCCCCCGATAAGGCCAGTACAAGCAACAAAAAATGCCCACTTAGAGGCAATCCAAAAAAAACCGTGAGGCCACCACCGTGATCCAGACCCTGACCCACCTCCCCCACCCCGTTGAGGATGGCGCGACCCTCGCCAGCCATTTCACCGACCTGGCGCCGCCGCTCAATGCGCGCCAGGCCCACCTGGAAGCCTCGCGCTGCCTGTATTGCTACGACGCGCCGTGCGTGAACGCGTGCCCCAGCGAGATCGATATTCCGTCGTTCATCCGTAATATCCACACCGATAACGTGCAGGGCGCCGCGCAGAAGATCCTTTCGGCCAACATCCTCGGCGGTAGCTGCGCGCGGGTCTGCCCCACCGAGATCCTGTGCCAGCAAGCCTGTGTCCGTAACAACGCCGAAGAATGCGCACCGGTGTTGATCGGCCTGTTGCAGCGCTATGCGGTGGACAACGCCCACTTCAGCGAACACCCCTTCCAGCGCGCCGCGCCCAGCGGTAAACGTATCGCCGTGGTCGGCGCCGGGCCGGCCGGTTTGGCCTGTGCTCATCGCAGCGCCATGCACGGGCACGATGTGGTGATTTTCGAAGCGCGGGAAAAGGCCGGCGGCCTGAATGAATATGGGATCGCCAAGTACAAACTGGTGGACGACTTCGCCCAGAAGGAACTGGATTTTCTCCTGCAAATCGGCGGCATCGAGATCCGCCACGGCCAGCGCCTGGGGGCCAACCTGACCCTGAGCGAGCTGCACCAGCAGTTCGACGCGGTATTCCTCGGCCTCGGCCTGGCCGCCAGCAAGCAGCTGGGCCTGCCCCACGAGGATGCCCCCGGCCTGCTCGCCGCCACCGATTACATCCGCGAATTGCGCCAGGCCCAAGACCTGACCCAACTGCCCGTGGCCGACCGCTGCATCGTGCTCGGTGCCGGCAACACCGCTATCGACATGGCCGTGCAAATGGCCCGCCTCGGTGCCCGCGACGTCAACCTGGTATACCGCCGTGGCCTGGCGGACATGGGCGCCACCGGCCACGAGCAGGACATCGCCAAGGCCAACCAGGTGCGCCTGTTGACCTGGGCCATGCCCGAAGAAGTGTTGCTGGACGACCAAGGCCGTGTGCGGGGGATGCGCTTTGCCCGCACCCAGATGCACGACGGCCGCTTGCAACCTACCGGCGAGACGTTCGAGCTGGCCGCCGATGCAATCTTCAAAGCCATCGGCCAAGGCTTCGACGGCGACGCGCTACACGATCCGTTGGCTCAACAACTGCACCGGGTGGGCGAGCGAATCTTCGTCGACGAGCACCTGCGTACCAGTATTCCCGGGGTGTATGCCGGCGGCGACTGCGTCAGCCTTGGTCAGGACCTCACCGTGCAGGCGGTGCAACATGGCAAGCTGGCCGCCGAGGCCATGCACGCTCAACTCATGCTGAATGTGGAGGCTGCGTAATGGCCGATCTCTCGATTGTGTTCGCCGGTATCAAAGCCCCCAACCCATTCTGGCTGGCCTCCGCGCCGCCCACCGACAAAGCCTACAACGTGGTCCGCGCGTTCGAAGCGGGCTGGGGCGGTGTGGTATGGAAAACCCTGGGCGAGGACCCGGCGGCGGTCAACGTGTCGTCCCGCTACTCGGCCCACTTTGGCGCCAACCGCGAAGTGCTGGGCATCAACAATATCGAGCTGATCACCGACCGCTCCCTGGAAATCAACCTGCGGGAAATCACCCAGGTGAAAAAGGATTGGCCCGACCGCGCGCTGATCGTGTCGTTGATGGTGCCCTGCGTGGAAGCGTCGTGGAAAAACATCCTGCCGTTGGTGGAAGCCACCGGCTGCGACGGTATCGAGCTGAATTTCGGTTGCCCCCATGGCATGCCCGAACGCGGCATGGGCGCGGCGGTGGGCCAGGTGCCGGAATATGTGGAACAGGTGACACGCTGGTGCAAGACCTATTGCTCGTTGCCGGTGATCGTCAAGCTCACGCCGAATATCACCGACATCCGCGTGGCGGCACGGGCGGCGTATCGCGGCGGGGCAGATGCGGTGTCGCTGATCAACACCATCAACTCCATCACCAGCGTCGACCTGGAGCACATGGTTGCCCTGCCGACCGTCGGCACCCAGAGTACCCACGGCGGGTACTGCGGCTCGGCGGTCAAGCCGATCGCCCTGAACATGGTCGCCGAAATTGCCCGCGATCCGCAGACCCAAGGCTTGCCGATCTGCGGCATCGGCGGCATCGGCACCTGGCGCGACGCCGCCGAGTTCGTGGCCCTGGGCTGCGGCGCGGTGCAGGTGTGCACGGCGGCGATGCTGCATGGGTTTCGCATCGTCGAAGAGATGAAGGACGGGTTGTCGCGCTGGATGGACAGCCAAGGCTACACAAGCCTGCAGGATTTTTCCGGGCGCGCGGTGGGCAATACCACGGACTGGAAGTACCTGGACATCAACTACCAAGTCATCGCCAAGATCGATCAAGCGGCGTGCATTGGCTGCGGGCGCTGCCACATCGCTTGCGAAGACACCTCGCACCAGGCCATCGCCAGCCTGAAACAAGCGGACGGCACGCATAAATACGAAGTGATCGATGATGAGTGCGTGGGCTGCAACCTGTGCCAGATCACCTGCCCGGTGGCCGATTGCATTGAGATGGTGCCCATCGACACGGGCAAGCCATTTTTGAATTGGACGCAGGATCCGAGGAATCCGTACAGGGAGGCGGTGTAGCCCTTCTGGCCTAATCGGGGGCAAGCCCCCTCCCACATTCGACCGAGTTTGTCTGAATGAATGCGGTCAAGTGTGGGAGGGGGCTTGCCCCCGGTGAGGCCCCAAGCCCCACCACGATACTCAAGGCTCCAACCCAATCCCCCGCAATATCACACCGGTCACCGTCTGAATCGCCTTCTCGAATTGCCTGTCCGACAACGGCTGGTGATCATTCAGAATCGTCACTTGGTGATCGAAGTCGGCGTAGTGCTGGGTGGAAGCCCAGATCATGTACAACAGGCTCGATGGTTCCACCGGCAAGATGCGTTTGTCTTCCACCCACTGGCGAATTTTCGCCTCTTTCATCTTGGCCCAGTCGTACAGGCTTTCGTCCAGCGCCTCACCCAGGGTCGGCGCGCCGTGGATGATTTCGTTGGCCCAGACTTTCGAACCGTACGGCCGTGTACGCGAGCGCTGCATCTTGGCGCGGATGTAGCTGCTTAGCACCACCCGTGGGTCGTCAAAGGTTTCAAAGCTAAGGGCGTCCTGTTTCCACACGTCCAGCAGGTCGAACAGCACGGCGCTGTACAGCTCGCTTTTAGTGGTGAAGTAGTAATGCAGGTTGGAGCGCGGCAGTTGCGCTTCTTCGGCGATGTCGGCCATGGCGGTGCTGCCATAGCCTTTCTCGGCGAAGATTTTCTCCGCCGCTAGCAGGATCTTTTCGACGTTTGCCCGGCGAATGCCACTCTTGTGATTGCCCATAAGGGCTCCCTGACAACAACATGGCCTAAAGACTACCATCGGCTCTAGATCGCGGCGACAGGCGCATTCGAAACTTCGTACACTGCGCGCTTCTCTCTTTGATTGGGTATTGCAACATGTTGATCAAGAAAGCCCTGACTGCTGTCGCACTGCTCGCTTCCCTGCTGGGGGCTTCGGCAGCATTTGCCCACGCCCACCTGAAAAGCGCCAACCCGGCAGAGGACAGCACCGTCACCGCCCCCAAAGACCTGCGGCTGACGTTCAGCGAAGGCGTCGAGGCCACGTTCAGCAAGGTTTCGCTGAGCAAGGACGGTACTGAAGTCGCCATCAAAGGCTTAGAAACCCCGGACGCCAATAAAAAAATCCTGGTGGTCACACCGGCCGCGCCGCTGGCGGCCGGCACTTACACCGTCGAGTGGCATGCCGTCTCCGTCGACACCCACAAAAGCGAAGGCACTTATCGCTTCAAGGTCGGCCAATAACCCATGGCCACCCTGCTGGTGCTGTGCCGGTTCGTGCATTTTATGGTGGTGTTGCTGATGTTCGGCGCTTGTGCCTTCAGGCCCTGGCTGCTGGGCAAAGACACGCAGCCGGCCTTGGAGCGCACGTTGCTGCGCCTCACCCGTGGGCTGGCCTGGACGGCGCTGGTATCCGGCGTGGCTTGGTTGCTGCTGATTACCGCAAGCATGGCCGGCAGTTGGGACGCCGCACTGCAGCCCGGTACCGTGGGCCTGGTGCTGGGCAAGACGTTCTTCGGCCAGGTGTGGGTCTGGCATCTGCTGCTGAACCTGCTGCTGGTGATCGCCCTGATCAAACCCTGGCCGGCGCTGCGCCTGCCGCTGCTCGCGCTGTTACTGGCCACCCTGGCCCCGGTGGGCCATGGCGCCATGCTGGACGGCCTGAGCGGGCGCCTGCTGATCCTCAACCAAGTGGTGCATCTGTTGTGCGTCGGCGCCTGGCTGGGTGGGTTGCTGTTGCTGGTGCTGATCCTCAGGCAAGCGCAGCGTCACCGGCTGGAGCCGATCCTCAGGCGTTTCAGCGGCGTCGGCTATGGGCTGGTCGCCGGTTTGCTGGTGAGCGGGTTGATCAACGTGCGTGTGCTCACCGGGCAACTGTGGCCAACGCCATTGTTCAGTGGGTTTGCGCTGATTCTATTGATCAAGGTGATGCTGGTGCTGGGTATGTTGTGCTTGGCACTGCTGAACCGGCTGCGTCTGGATAGCGGCGAACAGCAGTTGGCCGGTTTGAAAGGCAGCGTGATGCTGGAGTGGCTGCTCGGTGTTTGTGCCGTAGGGGCCGTTTCGGTGCTGGGCACCTTACCGCCGATGGTCCTGGCTAGCTGAAATGCGGGAGGGGCGGTGCGACGATTCGACTTGCCTGCAATAGCCATAGGCTTCTACACAGGTCTTAGAGGCTGACACATAACTCTGTGCTGAGCAGGCTCACCACAACAAACCCGCTCACCACAACAGTCTCAAGGGATGTTTTCACTGATACCCGTGCCGCCCCCTTCCACATTGACCTTGCGTACCTTGGTCATCGTATAACTTCTGCTTGACACTCCAGGAAAACCCCGCAAATATTCGCCCCAATGTTGTACGACGACGTATAAAAAATAATAAAAACAACAAAAGAAAGGGAGCGTCACTGTGAGTCAATTCGCCCGCAATTCCTGCGTACGTCTGGGC
>NZ_JAEILC010000043.1:0-16501 GCF_016307435.1 Pseudomonas sp. S4_EA_1b
GATTCCGGCGTACAACCCCAATATGGACGGGCACAAGGAAGTGCTGGGGCTGTGGATCGCCCAAACCGAGGGTGCCAAGTTCTGGTTGCAGGTAGTCACCGAGCTGAAGAACCGTGGCGTGCAGGACATTTTTATCGCCTGCGTGGACGGCCTCAAGGGCTTCCCCGAGGCGATCGAAACGGTCTATCCGAAAGCCTGCGTGCAGTTGTGTATCGTGCACATGGTGCGCAACAGCCTGAACTTCGTGTCCTGGAAAGCGCGCAAGGAAGTGGCCGCCGATCTGAAGCTGGTCTACACCTCGGCGACGGTCGAACTGGCCGAGCAACGGCTGACGGAGTTTGAAGAAAAGTGGGGTGGTCAGTACCAGTCAATCGGCCTGTCCTGGCGGCGTAACTGGGCACGGGTTATCCCGTTCTTCGACCATCCGGCCGAGATCCGCAAGGTGATCTACACCACCAACGCCATCGAATCGATCAACATGAGTTTGCGCAAGGTGATCAAGACCCGGGCCTCGTTCCCAACTGACGAGGCCGTGAGCAAGCTGTTTTATCTGGCGCTGAACAACATCAGCAAGAAGTGGACGATGCCGATACGGGACTGGAAAGCGGCTCTGAATCGCTTCAGTATCCAGTTCGAAGATCGATTGATGCAGGATTAATAGAAATCCCGTTTACACATAATCCGGGACACCCTCATCCTTAGCGTACGTTATTTTCCGGATTCTGCGGGCTCCCCTACAATACGAAATTGCCAGTAATGGCAATGTGATTTCATGCCGGTTCGTACTTCACCGATATTTTTTGGTACGGGTCGTATTTCACCGATAAAAAGCGCGCTGGATTTGGCCTTCAACTCCCTAAAACAGGGGCTTGAAGGCCATATTCCGGATGATCAAATCACGTCCTCGGGCGACAGCCGACGTTCGTACATCACCGATGCCAGTCGTATATCGCCGATGCGGTTTTTTTTTACTTGCCACGGCTCGTATATCGCCGATTTTTCGATTCGTATTTCACCGACAGTCAGGTCGTATATCGCCGATGCGGGGTTTCGTATTTCACCGACGCACGAAGCGTTCGGATCCCCCGATATACAAGGGCAATCGTGGTGAGGAGGTTCGGGATAAATTCGGCTGCCCGCTTACACAACACAGCCCTTACTAATTAGAAAAACGGTTCTGAAATTTGGAGGGAGCCCAGCAAATACGCGGGTTTCAGCGGGTTGACGGGGCGGAACTGAGCCTCTAGCCTTCGCCAAAACTTGCTCAACGAATGGCTTTTTTTAGGTAGGTATTATCGAAAGATCGAGCGATTAAAAGAGGGATCCGGCCACCGTTGCCGGGCAAAAAAAAAGAGCCCACACATCTGGTCCTGGCAGATCGATGACGTGAGGGCCCCTTTCAGGTAATTCGAGTATGGACACCTGCACTCTGCTGCGCAATACGCGGCACGGGTTAATTCGCCCTGAATTTGTCAGCTTCTTCATTGAGGCCTGCTGGTGAACAACCTCATCACGGCAGCTTCGACGGCGCCTGCGCACCCGGGCTATTACCAGCCGGCGTCAGCGATGAGCCGTATCCTCGAAGAGGCCTCCTATCTCGCACGCTGCAGTGACAACAAAACGGCGATGAGAGTACGGCCGCGTGAGTACGCGATCCGCTACCCCTACATGCAGGTGAATCGTCCTGGCCGTGTGTCATGGCTCGTTTTCGATCTCGACCATGCCAACTCCCTGATTTGGGAGGAGCATGGGCTTCCCCCCCCTAACTTCATTGTCCGTAATCGAAACTCAGGCAACTCGCACCTCTACTATGCGATTGCTCCGGTGTGTACCACCGAGCGAGCCCGTGAAAAGCCGATCCTGTACATGAAGGCGGTCTACGACAGCATGGCCGCACTGCTCAAGGCTGATCCCGATTACCACAGTGGTCCAGTTGCCAAGACACCAGGCCATCCATGGTGGATCACCACCGAGCTCCACAATCATGTCTACGACTTGGGCGAGCTGGCAGAAGAACTCGACCTGGCCAGGCCGATGCCTTTGTGGTCCAAAGGACCCGACATGGATGCAGTGTCCCACTCCAGGCATTGCACCTTGTTCGAACGTGTCCGTTTCTACGCATACAGCATCGTCAATGCTGAGCGAGCTGGTGGTTACTTCGAGTCGTTCTACTCTCGGGTCCTTGCGCAATGTCACAACGACAACCGTTTTCGCACGCGAGAACGTTACAACGACCTGCCCTTGTCATCAGTGCGCGCCACGGCTAAATCGATTGCCCGATGGACCTGGTCTCACTACCGCGGAAGTGGCGACTATCACCGTGGTGTGATGGAGCTTGATCGATCGCTGCCACTCGAGGAGCGCCAGAGCCTCGCCGCCAAGCGGACACATGCAGTCAGGCAAAACCAGACGGCAAACAAGATCCGTGGGGCTTGCCGGCAGTTGATCGCTAAAGGGGCTCATCTTACCTACACGGCTATCGCCCTGGCTGCAGGCGTCTCTCGCCAAACCGTGGCCAAGTATAAGGCGGTCATCACCGAAGCACAGTCGCCGTCGGTTGTTCCCCTTCGCCCTAAGCAGCCTCCCCTGCCCCCCCCAGCAGCACAACCGGCCGGTCCAAACCATGGTTCTGAGCCAATTAAACCCGGTGTAAAGGATGCTGTATATCAGGTACCTGCCCCTACCGGGGCTGCTTTGCTCCCGCCGTTGCCTGATTAGCTATTCAGATGGTGGGTGTGCATTGGGAGTGATTCGACACACTGAACCTCCAGCCTGCACAACTTAACCTGCTCTCCCCTGTGCCGCGTTCATTCCATTCTTGGATATCTCTGCTTGGTGCGGTGCCGCTCTTGTTAATGGGCATGCTCCTACGTGGAATCTGGTGCATCTAACCCTTACGAATCGCTGAGATTGCAGCGTAGAGCGCGCTCTTTTTTCTCGATGGCCTTTGAGGTGGCATATGTCAGGGCTCGCCAGGTTGCGGCCTCGATCCGGGAGAGCGGGAGTTATCGGAAACCTTGCGGAATGTGTGGGTTCTTGAGCGGTTGATGATTGACCTGGCCAGCGTCGTGACGAATCCAATTCGGGCGGAAAAAACCCAAGAGGATTTCGAATCGGTCGTGACGGCAAGCTTCCAGTCATCTTCCAGGCCCAGGAGTGCCTTCACATGTACGACCGAATCATTCAACTGCTCATGCTGGCTGTTGCGACGATTAGCTTGACCATCACTCTGTTGCCTCCCCCTGCACCTACCTCCATTCCCAGAACCCTCTACGCAGGCGTGAGCCCCGTTGCCGTCCAGGTATCGGGTCGCCCCGCCTACTCGCCGAGTGTGTGAGATCAGAGTGGGAGCGGTTTTTCAGCAAACGCAGACTGGGCTTTCTTAAATTGAGAACCATTGCATAATAATAATAAGAAGATTCTTATTATTCTTATGGTGTTTTTCTTTTGGAGCTGAGAATGGAACTGTCACCCGTTAACCCCGATGTGCGCGCACGGATCATCACCGCGATTGAAGAGCTGTATGACCAGTTGGGTCGCGTCGATAAGTTTCCAACTGTGAGCGATGTCCGGGGTCGGGCGCGGGCTGACATGAATACTTGCTCAGCGGTATTCAAGGAATGGAAGCGGCAGCAGACCGCGAAACCCGCTCTTGTCGCAGTGTCAGTGCCGGATCAAGTGAAGTCAGCCCACCTTGAGGCAGTCGGCATCGTTTGGACCGCCGCGCAGGAGCAAGCAAATGCCAGCCTTCGAGAAGCGGAGGCTAAATGGGAGCTGGAGCGCGGCGACAATGAGACTATGCGTCGCGAGCTTGCGGAGGCGTATGAGGGGGCAGTGGCTGAGGCCGAGCAGGCCCGTAGCTCACATGCCGAGGTGCAGCGATCCAATGATTTGCTTACGCAACAAAACCAGCAGCTTTCCCAGCAGCTGGCAGAGGCGCGCGAGAGTCTTGCCGAACAGACCACCCGAGCAGTTGAGATCGAACGTAGGGCGAACGACCTTAAAGACGAGCTGCGGGTTGCCCACGAGGAGACCGCTGCAGTGAGGCAGGAGCTTTCTCAAGCGCGTATCAGCCACCTGGCAGAGCTGGATCAGCAGAAAGGTGTTGCCGCCGAGCAGATCGAGCGCCTGAACGAGAATTTGGTAACGGCCAGGGCTCGCCTTGAGTCTGTAACTGAGCAGGCCGAGGAGCGCCAAATGGCACTGGGTGATACACAGGTGAAGCTTGCCCAGGCCCAGGCCCAAGCTGAGGCAGCAAATGATGAGTTGGTGCGAGTGCGTGCGGCACTAGATGTCAAACAGCAACAGGCTGATGGTCTGCAGTTGCAGGTTGCCACACTAGGTGCTCAACATGCAGAACTGCAGCGGTCGCATACTACGTTGCAGACTGATGCAGAAAAGTGGCGCCAAGCTGCAGATGAGAACTCCCGCGAGCTGGCCAAGACTGCCGGTGGCCTCCAAGAGGTGCTGCGACAGAACAGCGAGCTTATGACTCGCTTGAGCCCGACCAAAAGTCGGCATAGCAGTGCGACGGTGAAGCCCTCTGCCGGCAAACCTAATGAACCAAAGTAAGGATGCCCGGAAGGCGACCTTGAAAAATGGACTCACAGGGAAGTAAACACTGCATGAAAACGTCTACAAAGTTGATCCTTATCGGCACGTTCCTCATCGTCGGATATGGGCAGCAGAGGTACGAAAAGGCGGCTGACCAGGCTGCGTATGAGGCGGAGTGCGCGGCGATAGCGGCTAATCCAAATCACCCTGCATCTCCGTGCGTGACTCCGAAGCGACCCGATCACCCGTTACCAGCACGCGGGTAGCGAATTGGAAACCCTTGTTGATGGAGGTGTTTATGACTCGTTCAGCAGCAATCATTGAACGATTGAAGGCCGAAGAAGCCGAGCATCCCGGGCTCCCGCATTACGACTGCAAACCTGATGTATCGTGCTGGCCACTACAACCTGATGACGTCAAAACCGCGGGGTATTGGAAGAAAGAAGGTCGACGCGTCCCCAAGGAGGCGGACCCAGTTGCATTTGTGATCAGTGGCCAAGGCAGCTCTTTCCATGGGATCAAGCTGCTTACCCGCTGGATGCCCGCCTATCACCAGAACCAGACTCTGCCGGTGAAGGCCAAGGGTAAGGCTGTTTAATGAAAATGGGGCCGCGCAATCGGCCCTCGGGGGTTCAAGCACTGACGACCCCTCCTCCCTCCCCTCCCCAGCCCCGAGCTGGACCCGGAATTCAACTACCTGGGCTGATATCAACTGCATTTGCACCAGGCCTCCATGGTGAAATCTATTTGTTCTTTTCGTACGTACGTACGTATGTTATTCTTTGCTCTGAAGCGTTCCTGCTTCCCCGGCGGCTACCGGGTTGAATTTATCTAGGAGTGCAGAAGATGAATCCTGTGCAAATGGGCTTGAGCTTTGATGAAACCGTCGCTGAAGCTGCTTTCGGCGGTAGCGAGAGCTGGTGCTCGCCTGAATATACCCATGATGCCTATAAGGCGATGCTTGACACTGCCGCTGCCCGATTGCATGACGTACCCGCCGAAGTCCGACCGCTGTTCGAGCAGAGCATCGAATCATGTCTTCAAGCATTGCTTCAGGAAAAGCGCTGCGGTACCGACACCGTTCAAACTGGCTCGTTTATGTGGCGATCGGCATTGCCTGTGTCCATGGATCAATGGGCGGATTTGTCATTCCTTGCAGACGCTGGTGGCGTGAATGGTTGCCGTTTCAAGCAGCGCCGCGCACCGCGCTCGCAAACCTTGGGCATCCATGTTCCTGGCGTCGGCTCAATAGTCGTGCAGGCCTGGCTGAAAAGCGCTGAACAGCGTTGCTGGTGTGAGTTCGTACCGTGGGAGTCGAGTTTCTTTCGGACCAGTCATCGTGACGTTGTCCACCTGCATAAGCTTGACTCTCACCGCTGGGATGGTGCTGTTTGCCCTGCAGCGTTCGCAGAGGCGGGCGACAAGGTCCCGACTGTTCCAACGGTCAAGGTTAATGGCCGACAATTTGTGATCATGGGCGCTTCATATTCCCGTGAGTTTCGGGATAGCCATGGTTGGACGTTCGTTCGGCATTGTGACTGGCCGATGCAGACTTACAGCTATTCGGAGCTGTGCAAATTGTGGGATGCAGGTGTCCTGGAGCGAGGCGATTGCCGCGGCCTAATGGCCAAGGTGCAGGGGGAGCTGTGTGTAATGGCTGAGATGGTCATGCTCTACGACGATAAAGTCTTGCCGTAAGCAGAGCGAAGCCCGGTCGGCGGCTACCGGTTCCGGGCTTCTACCAGAAAAGAACTCGTCTAGGAGCGTCTGGGTTCGGACATGATAACGACTGCAACCAGCTACCTCAACCAACCCTACTACGCGAGATGGGAACGTGGTGCGCGTTTCTACGAGCTGCGGATCCTCGTCGATCTGATCGGTCACACCGTGGCAATGCGGAACTGGGGTATCTGCGGAGAGCACGGTGTCGGTGAAATACGAACCGTATTGGCCTCGGATGAGGCCTGCACAAAACTGATACACAGGGTGAGTCGGCAGCTGCACAAGCGTCGCTATCTACCTGTGTACAATGGCGGGAACGCGTAATGATCGAGATGAAGATGGCCGATATGGCAGCGGACGATGATAAGCCACTCAAGAGAGGGCGAAAGGGGCATGTAGTACCCTACGTACAGACCGACATGTTCCAGGCGAACATTGTCGAGTGGCCAGTTAAGGATGACCTGGCCAGTATGGAGTTCCCGCTTTTCAGCTTGTCGACCAAACCTGATACAAGCGTACGTGAGTACAGCCAGCCCGGTACGAACAAGCGTGTACGCATCATCCCGCCAGTGATCGGTGCCGCCACCGTTTTCGACAAAGACCTGTTGCTGTTCCTCGGATCGCAGATCATCGAGGCCCGTAAAGCTGGGATGCCAATTTCCAAGCGGGTTAAGTTCGACACATACGATTTTTTGACGGGTACATCCCGCGATCCTGGTGGAAACGCCTATTCGAACGTCCTGGACATGCTTCGGCGATTAAAAGGGACGCAGCTCGAAACCAATATCGTTACTGGTGGTCAAGAGCAGACGAAAGGGTTTGGCTGGATCGAGGACTACACCGTCACCAAGACCGCATCCAATGGCAAAGGCGTGTTGGAGTGCGAAGTCGTGCTGTCAGAGTGGATCTACAACGCCTTCCTGCATTTTGAAGTGATGAGCATTGATCGGCGCTACTTTGGGCTGCGAATGCCTCTTGAACGGCGGTTGTATGAACTCGCTCGTAAACACTTGGGTAGCAAGATGATTTGGGCCGCGGACATTGTTGCGCTGCAGCAAAAATGTGGCTCAAAACAGAGCCTCACTCATTACAGAGCTGAGATCCGCAAGATCATTCAGCGTGACCTGTTGCCGGACTATCACATGGGGTTGGATACCAGTGTGAAGCCTCATCGAATCGTGTTCTACACGCGCGACGAGCAATCGCTACTCGAGGAGCTCGCGGCCAAAGGCGAAATGGACTGGTTCGCTGCGCTCGAAAAGCGCGACATGGAGAGTTGAATGCCGGCGCGATCTAGGATTGAGCAACACGGTCATTTGAACGGGGAATGTAAAGACCAGGCTATTCGAGAATTAGCTGGACTGCAGCACGGACGCTATGCGGCAGCGCAGGCTCAGGCTCAAGATTGGCCAAGATCAAGCCCTGGCCGAGTTCACCTCCCCTGCTCTTCTCAAGCGTCATCATCTTCTAGGCATCGCCTTGTGGCTGAAATCACCACCACCTGGCTGCTCTGATGAGTGGCCTTGGCAGCGGCCGCTGCAGCTGAACGTCTGAGCAAACAGCAACACCGAGAAAAAATAGCCGAGTCGTCGTATATCGCCGACAAATAGTGCTGCATACGTACGTACATACGTATAGTGTGTGTAAGGAAACCCACCGAGTTGTGCCTGGCGGCTACCAGGCTAACCAAGCGTCTAGGAGCAATATCATGAAGCGCATTTCGTTATGGTCCGTTGATCGCGACGATACCCTCCACATCGATGATGAAATCGAAAAACTGGAAGAAGCCCATTCTGTAATGATCTCCGCGAATCGTGCCCTAGTAGAGGGCGATGATTTGAGCCTTACTCGTTTGGGATTCGATAGTGACCACATCGACGATCTGAAAGTACGTAATTCCGAGGGTAAACCAGGCTTTCCTGCATATGTCTTGCGCAACCTCCAGGACACTATCCAACAGCTGTCCGACTTGAAGCGTGGCGCCAATGACGGCCGCGGTGCGAGGTTGGTTGAGCAGCAGTAAGGGGCTTAAATGATGCGTACGCATTGTACGTGCGTACGTATCTATAGATTAGCAAACGGTTTATCATTGTCGCGACTTCAATCCATATGGGGGCCTGTTCATGGCATCACGTAAAGACGCTGCGCCAGCACCTTCGCAACCCAAGCGGAGCGCCAAAACGATCACCATGCGCGATGACTACCATGAGCGCCTTCGCAAGCAGGCATTCGAACAAAACACTGCCATGTCATTCCTGATCGAGCAGGCACTTGAGATGATGTGGGGCATCGAGCCAACTCCGCCCACTAAGTAACCCTCAAGCGGGTTCGCAACGAGCCCTGCTTATCGCCTCTTTGCCACAAATCCCCTTCCCGTCCCCCTTTCAGATGCTCTCAGCCTTCGCTTGCTGCGGCGTAGGCGCCTGCGCGAGTGCTTGGGCCGCTCACATCGTTGCTACTAGAAACAAAATCGGCCTACAGGTTCAGGTATTACGACTTAAAAACTCAAATAACCTGAATTCCACGGTTTACAACAGGAATTCAGGATTTATACTGAATGCAACAGCAAAACGGAGAAGTGCTATGAACTCGAATGTGGAATTGGTCGAAGATGTTGCAACCTACGTGGATTTCAATGAGTTGTTTTTCACGCCTCGTTTCGCCGCGGACTGCTTTGGCCTTACGACTCGGCGCCTGAAAGACATCGAAGAATCGAACAACATCGAGATCCGTCGTGTGCCGCGCGGAACCGTGACCTCTCGGGTTTATACGCCATCGGACCTTTTCGATTTGGCAGCACTTCGCCGTGAACTTGGTCACTTGAAGGGCTTGGGACGCCAGGTGGTCATGTCCACCTACATCTCGAAGGGTGGCACCAACAAAACCACCACAGCGGTCGGCCAGGCCATTACCTGTTCTCTCGCTGGGTTGCGCGTCCTTTTGGTCGACAATGATCCCCAGGGTGATACGTCGAGCATGCTCGGCTACGACCCGGACGCGACTCCAGAAGATCTGCAGGAGCTTGGAATCCCTGCTGACCGCATCGTTGATGGTCACCTCGGCCACCTGATCAGCCCAATGCTTCGCATGCGTTCGTTTCAACCCAAAACGCTTGATGAAGTCATCAAGAAACCCTTTGGTGAAAATGGCCCCCACCTGATCCCAGCCGACGCATCGCTAGAAGATCTGGGCGTGGCGTTGGACGCAGCCAATAATTCGGATATGTGGTACGCGAAGTGGGTTGAAGATGGTAAAGCTGGCAAGATTTCAGGCTGCGACCTATCGCAATACGACGTCATCATTTTCGATAACGCCCCCGCAGGCTCGCGCCTGACCAAGAATTCGGTAGCGGCAAGCGATCTGCTCATGAGCCCAGTTCGAATGGACAAATTCTCCTTCAAGGCGATCTTGCGACTGCATGACTGGTGCGCTGGTTTCGCACGCGAATACGGTTTCGCCCCTGAATTGGTGGCCGTGCCGACCATGTTCGCCAAGGGGCGTCCTCGGATGTTGAACAACTTGTACAGGCTGAACCAGCTTTTCCCAGGTCGCGTGACAGAGGAAAAGATTTATCACTCTGCAGACTATGTGAACTCCCTCGATGACGGTGTCCCCCTGATGTTTTGGAAGGGTGCTAACCGGGACACCATCGAAAACGCTCGCGCAGTGCATGCCGAGGTTTTGGAGAAGATCCGCCGTGTTGCTGCTCAGACCCAAGAGTGAGTGTTGCTACTAGCAACAGGGCTCGTATTTTCAAAGGTGTTGCTACTAGCAACACGCGACGATTTTGTTGCTAGTAGCAACAGCAGATTGGAGTGTTGCTAGTAGCAACACAGGAGGGTGATTAATGAAATCCACCGACTACCCAGGCAAGCCAAGCACGGCAATGGCATCACTGCGCAAGCCTACGGAAATGCCGCCAACCACAGGTAGCCGTGGCAGCAGAGCGGCGATGCTCCAGCAGGCCATGGGATCTGAGCAAGAGGCTGATAACACGCAACTCATTGCTCAAGGCGCTCAACAAGGTCAACTCATACTCAAAGACGAATGGCTAGAGGAGGTCCTGGTTGAGCTGATCGATCCCTCTCCGTATCAGCCAAGGATGTTCTTCGATCAAGCAAAACTTGAAGAGCTCGCTGGCTCGATTGACTCTGTGGGCCTGGGTAAACCGATTACAATCCGACCTGTAGGTGAGCGTTTCGAGCTTATCGGCGGTGAATGCCGGTGGCGGGCTCACAAAATGCTGGGTCGCGACAGAATCATGGCTCATGTAAAGCCAATGTCAGACGACATGGCGATGCTTTTGGCAATCACCGACAACCTCCAAAATGAGCTCACGGATTACGAAAAAGCTGTGAGCTATCAACGATATATGCTGAAAGGCGCTGATAAAAGCCAGCGGGCTTTGGCTCGACGCCTTGGTGTAGATCACACAGTCGTGAACCGCTGCCTTGACCTAATTCAGCTGCCCGAACAGATCAAGGAAATTCTGAACACCAAACCCCACTTGATCACAGCGAACTATGCGAAAAAGTTTGTGGAGCATTCAAAGGCGGATGTGAACATCGTTCATCGCATTGTGATTCAAATGGCCGAGAAGGGGACTGGCCAGGAGGCCGCACTTCGCATGATTGGTCAGAAGCTTGCTGCTTGTAGCGGTCCTAAGCCTATGATGACAGAACCTCGGAAGCTGCAAGGGGTTGGCTCAGTTCGATTGAATGGGCGCAAGCTTGAATTCAAAATCGATAAGGAAATGGACCCTCAGAAAATCATGGACAAGCTCGCAGCTTTCCTTGATTCGATTGATGCTTCTGAATTTGCGACACAGGGCTCGCGAAATTGAGCATGGCCAAGCCCGCCCCGATCGGGGTGGGCACAATCAGCTAACGGAGCGAAACGCATGGGAATGCCTAGTGAACCACATCACGTCAGGTACGTTCTGAGCCTGGCTAGGCAATGTCCGTTTCCAGATTGGCTCTTGCTAGAGCTGCCAAGCGGCGAGTGGGGTGCATTCTGGCAAGCAGGGCTTGATGGAACATGGGCGACCGCTGTGTGGGAGGGGGATTTTACCGCGTGCTCGTTGGTGCATGCTGATAGACAAGTAGTGCTTAGCCACATGGAAAAGTACCAGACAAAGTAACCCGGGGCAGCTTGGTACTCGCGCATCCGTTTCGTTGAATACGTACGTACGTACGTGTATAATGTTCTTGTGTTAGACATCCAGCAGGGGAGGCGGCTACCTCCCCAGCAGGTCCACCAGTCTAGGAGCAAGAGCATGAATGGTTTCTCTGCCGTCCGATCCTACCCAAGCAGTGCCCCAGAGCATCAGCGCTCACTTACACCAACTCCATTGAGCCAATGTGTTACCCCATATGCTGCAGTTCTCCAGCAAATGTCGGAGGAGGGCGTACATCGCCTGTTCACAGCCCCTTTAGCAAGTGAGGTTATCCGACTCAGCGCCAAGGCTCGTACTCACGGCGTGCTGTCACGGGACGATGCTGCTGATGTCATCAGCACCTGGAAACAAAAGGCCGTGTCTCAAGGTTCGACGGGCGAAAACAGCGATAAAGTCGTGTTGTCGCTGTTTGATAAAAGCGGGCAATGGTCGGCCCCTTGGGCTGAGGCCGGCTACCAGGTATACCGGTTTGATATTCAAGACAACCCAGAGCTAGGAGACGTCAGCAAATTCGACGTTGAGTTTTTCATGGAGTACTTCGGTGACTTCGAAGGGGCAGAGGTGTACGCGATCATCGCAGCTTGTCCTTGCACCGATTTTGCGAACTCGGGGGCTAAGCACTTTGCAGCCAAGGATCTCGATGGGCGCACTGCTGCGTCAATCGAGCTGGTTCATCAAACTCTGCGACTGGTCGAGTATTATCGGCCGTCGATCTGGGCGATTGAAAATCCAGTAGGTCGAATCGAGAAGCTAGCTGGTCTGCCACCATGGCGCCTAAGCTTCAACCCCTGCGATCTTGGCGAACCGTACACGAAGAAAACCCTGATCTGGGGCCGCTTCAACGCAGACTTGCCCGTTGCACCGGTCTATCCAACCGAAGGCTCAAAAATGCACACGCAGTACGGTGGGAGCAGCCTGGCCACGAAGAATGCTCGTAGCGTGACGCCAGAAGGATTTGCTTACGCCTTCTTCATGGCGAACAACGCTTGTCTCCATCCAGCTTTGGAAATCACCGGGAAATATGACCGCATCGATCCTCGGCTCCTATCGCTGGCTATTGAGAATGGTCTGAAACTTCAGGATCTCTCCAACCTCTTGGACGATGCCTACTACGACTGCGATGACGATGCCGTGACCAAGCTGTTGAGTGACCTGCTGGTCGAGAAGTCGTTATCAGTGATCGAGTCCACCGGGCAACTGGCAATGCTGATCTGAGGTAGACGCATGATCCGCCTAGGCCGCGGGCGGATCATTTCAGGTGTTGCTAGTAGCAACAGTCAAGTGTTGCTACTAGCAACACGATCAATCAAAAGTCTTATTTGACCGAAGACAGAAGGGGAGGGCACAGACCTTTTCGTCTATGCTATATTCCGTATAAAGGCCATAATACGGAATAATCAAAATGTCACTTGAAACCTTCAACCACGACGAATTGCTTCAGGAAGTGAAATTGATCCTGGATGGCTCTCATCCCACCTACAAAGGCAAAGATGGCGCTGGCCGCTTCCTGCGCCACGTCGGCCGAGACTTCAACTCGTTAGAGTTTTCCAAAGACCTTGACCAGCACCGGGACGATTACGCCAAGCGATCCGGCCTGGACACAGCCCAAATTGAATGGATAGCGCAACAGGTGAAGGCTGGGTCAGAAACGCCGGATCGTCCGCGCCGGCGTATGCGCTGAGGGAAACGACCAGGTACACCACCCAAGCCCCGCCTAACCCGTGGGGCCGTTGCCAAAAGAGAGGCGCAATTGTTGCGCCCAGGATCGAGCAGGAAAGAGCAATGTCTGATTCCGATTTGTTGGAAGTGCAGCAACCGATCAACCCAGAGGCAGCGAGCGTCGATGTGGCATGCCCGCATTGTCACAGTATTGAAGAATTCCACGCCTCTGCCTGGAGCAAGCAGAACCCGCACGGGCGTTTTACTTTGTCGCCGATCCACGCTTATGGCGTGACCTGCGCGGGGTGCCGCAATGATTTCTGCTTCAAGCTCACCCCTGCTGCGCACCCATGGCCAGCAGGCCCTACACGGGACGTGGCGTGCCCTGATTGCCAGCACACTGTCACCACCCAAATTTCCGTGATCCGCAGGACGGATGGAGAGTGCAGGCCGGAAACCTGTGACAAGTGTGGTGCCGATTTCGAAGTGTACGCCGATGGTCGTGTGGTCAAAATCGAGTACGAACAACGGCCTACCGCACGTACACCCGAGCAGATAATGAAATACTTCCATGGGCTTGAGTTCAACCCGAATGGTGCCCGTGACTGGCCGTTCACCACCGAGGTTGAAATTCTACTGACAGTACCAGTGCTGCGCGTGTTTGATGATGGCACCCTGCAATTCATGGACGACGATGCGGTTGAGCTGGTGTACAGCCCTCGCCTAGATCCAGAAGCCTTAGAGCGTTTTTGCGAAGCGAATATTGAGACGTATCGTGCGTTTCATGACGAACACGAAGCCGCACTTGACCGTCGCGAGTCCGTGCCACTGACGCCTTTCTGGTAACAGGGACATACCCAATGAAGACCACCATGACACCAGACGAATTCACCGCTGTTCTTGAGCGGGCCACGGAGGCAGAGCGTGAAGCGCTTGATGCGGCTCATTGGCGTTACATCAGCCTGATTGGGCTTGTTCACGATGCCGTGCCAGCAAAAGTGGTTGCTGCTGATCAGGAGGCGTTCCCGCACTTCATCAAGCAAATGGATGGACGCCCAGTCTTTAGCGATGCTGATTGCACCGCGTTCATGGTTGCAGCTACTGGGCTTTCGGCAGAGTTCTGTGAGGCTTGGAAGGATCACGATTTCTACGAGTTGCACGGTGAAACCGCCGAGGAAATGGCGGCCCGTGAACGTGCAGCCAGTTAAGGGAATTCGCCCCGGTACACCACAAGCCCAGCCTTAGCGCTGAGCCGAGGTCATAGGGGGACGGCACAACATAAAGTTGCTGTTGAGCAGTTGGACGACCACAACATCTAGGGTTTGAGCCATGAAATTGAAAACACCAGACGCTGACGACAAAAGCGAAATTGCAGGCCGGTTTTACCAGGCCACTGACTTGAAGATGGCCATCGAGGACGGCCATCTGAAAACCATCGACGAAGTGCTGTCGTGGGCCAAGGCCAATGCGGTGGAGCTGGACGCGTTGATGCAATTGCCTGTATGGGTGATCGCTGATAACGCCTGCATCGATTTCAAAGCCTCAATCGAACACAGTCGCGGCGCTAAACCCGCGCAAGAGCCGGAATCAGTTGTCTTCGCGGAACGGCTTGATCGTGTGAACTGCCCTTTCTGTCGCGTAGAGCAACACCCGAATGCGGCGCACCCTAAGGGTGGCGACTATCAGTGTGATGAGTGCGAAAGTGTCTTTCGCGTAGCGCCTAAACCGTCGATCACCATCAACTGATTCAGTCACGGAAAACGGCACCGCCCAAGCCCAGCCAGCGAGCTGGGCAGCGGCAGTAGTAGGGGGCGGTTTCCGCGCCCAGGATCGAGCAGGATAGAGCCCATGAAGGACAAAGACCCAATCGGCGAAGCGGTCGCAGCAGCGCTTAAATCGCACCCGCCGTTGATGCAGGTAGCAACCCAGGACCTGGCAGTCTTGAAGCGTCAGGAAAAGCTCCAGCAGTTGAACGTTGCTCTGCAAGGGCTTTGGGAAGGACTCAATGTCACACCTCGCTATGTCGAACGTGTGGAGCCCATCGACCCGCGAGACGACGAAATCCACTTCACCTTCACGCTTGAAGAGGAAGACATTGCCGATCAATTGATTCGCGCTGCACGAAGGGCATTGGCCAGTTTCGGGGCTGAATATTGGCTGCCCCACTACCATCCCCGTGCGGCCCAGTTCCGCCAGGAGGAACACATGCAATTCAAGGTTCGTAAAAGCTTGATCGTGAGCCACCTGTACTGGGGCGTGTCCTTCATTCTGTGTGAACCGGAGGAAGGTTACTCGCTGGTAGAAGACCACCAACCCTGAGTTCGATGAAAACGCCGCCGATCTCCATCGAGCCCGCCATTGCGCGGGCTTAGTTTTACCCCTCCGCCCTTTTGGATGACGTTTTGCGCTTCAACTGCATTTGACCTGCCACAGTTGCTCCCATCTGGTCATGTAACTGGGGCTTAGGAGTGCCCGACGCATCCCCCAGTCCGGCGTCAGCGGAACGGCAGCAGTGCGCAAGCAATCATGCCCCCACCGACGATTGATCCGATCCATGGCAGCCATGAGCGCGTCGGAGCGCTCAGGCTGGCTCGGGCTGAAAAGGTCCTGAGTGAACTCTCCTCGCTTGCGCAGATCCATCAGCAAGACTTCGGCCTTGCTATACGCGAAGCCTGGCCGGTAGATCTGCTCGACCGCCTGCAGTGCGCATTTGGTCAACTGGCGTACATCATCGGTGGGGTAGGGCGGTATGCACGTTGCTGTGTTCGCATACTTCGGCCCATCGCCGTGAAACGAAGTCTGAATGCCGATCCGCATAGCGCCGCACAGAGAGCGCTGCATGCGCAGTTTCTCCGCAGCACGGTGAATGTACGTAGCCAACGCCTCCTGCAGGCCTTTCAGCGTGTGTACGCGCTGTCCAAACATCTTGCTGGAGCAAATCGATTGCTTGGGCGCAACCGATTGCTCCAGGTCCATACAGGATTCGCCTTGAAGCTCACGTATCGTACGCTCGAGCACGACGCTGTATTTACGACCCATTGCCCGTGCGTCTGCTTGCGACAGCTCCCAGGCCGTACTGATCCCGTCGCGTCCCAGGTTATCGCGCATGCGACTACCGATACCCCAAACCTCATCGACAGGCATACGCCGGAGCAGCCATTCGACCGCCTCTGGTTTGCGCAGATCCACTACGCCTCCAGTCTTCTCTCGCCACACCTTTGAGGCGTGCTGAGCGGCTTTGGCCAAGGTTTTGGTATGCCCAATGCCGACACCCACTGGCAGCGCAGTCCATTGCAGGACACGGGCTTGAATGGCCCGGCCTACATCAATAATCGGCTCGGGTAGGCCATCAAGACTGCAGAACAACTCATCGATGTAAAGGAAAGATGT
>NZ_JAEILC010000044.1:0-59329 GCF_016307435.1 Pseudomonas sp. S4_EA_1b
GGCGTGGAATCCGCACTGTAGGCCCAAAAGCCCTGTCTGGGCGAGATATTGATGGCGAGGTGGGTTACATGACTGCAGCCCTGCCCTTTTTCAAACTTAGTGAATCTGTTACGCAAGCGTGTACGCCTTCGCATAGTTTGCCGCCACCAAACTTGATATCGAAATCGAAAGCACGGGGCGATTTACTCACGAAAGCAAACATGACCGTCCATAGCAGAGCGGAAAATAGTGCCCATTGTCAGCCTGTTGCTTTCAGCATATCTTGCACAAATGTTATACAAGAGCGTCCACCATGTACAAGAAAATGAATTGGCCACTGACGCTGTACTTTGACGGTGAATGCCCTCTATGTGCGCGCGAAATCAAGCTCCTGCGCGGGCATGCCGTTAAGGATCATCTGCTTTTCGTGGACATCAGCAACAGTGAATTCGACGCAAATGCACTCGGGTTCACGTTCGAGCAGATGCAGTCCTCGCTGCACGCCCGCTTCGCTGATGGACGCTGGATAACCGGCCTGGATGCCACCCTGTGGAGCTGGCGAGCCGCCGGCTTGGGCTTTTGGACAACGCCACTGACTTGGAATGTACTCCGCCCGCTGCTTGAATTCGGCTATCGCCTTTTTTGCCGTATACGCCCCCATTTGGCGTGGTTACCTCACCCAGATAGCGGCAGCCGCTGTGTCGATAACCGTTGCGTAGTGCCGGCGTCAAAACCCGCATCAGACGAGCAGTCCACTTTGAAAAATAAGCAGACCTAGACAGCTTCGCCTTGTCATGTCGCAGACGCATAAGCTGGGTCATAGCTGATCCGGCGAAGCCTGTGGCATCTGCGTCAGATAGTGCGCAGTAGATACTCTCCTACCACCAAGGTTTGCCGACTCATAAAGCGCAGCGTCGCTGATGGGATTCAAGATGAACCCATCATCAGTCGAACATTATCGTGAGATTCTCCTCGGCGTAGATGGGAACCCTGAGCGTGAAGAACTGCTGGATACCCCCACAGCGCGAAGCCAAAGCGATGCAGTACCTGTGCAATGGCTACACACTGAGTCTGGAGGAATTGATCAATGGCGCATTGTTCGAATCGCAAAATGATGAAATGGTCATCGTGCGCGACATCGAACAGTGTTCATTGTGTGAGCATCACATGCAGCCCTTCATCGGCAAGGCTCATGGAGCGTACATCCCCACTCGAAGGGTACTGGGCCTGTCGAAGATAGCCCGAGTGGTAGATGGCGTGCGAGTTATCATTGACTTTACCTCGCTGCAAGCAATCGGAAGGCACTGTGAGTGAGAGCTATGCCGAAGATTCGAAGAGCACCGCAGCCGCTTCCCTCAGAAAAATTTCAATAGTTTTTGGCCCTATCCCTTCGAATTCAGACAAGCGTTTTTCGAACGCGCGACGATCGGCGCTAGCCGCAACAATGTTGCTGACCTTGCCATCGTATTCAGTATTCACTTTGTTAGCTAATGCGAGTAACCGCGACGACGTAGTCTCGTCGTAACGCACGTAGTGAGCCTCTCCAAGCATTGTGACCAACTGGCGGTGAGTGCAGCTCGCCAGTTTGTGCGGCGTATCCCGATGGTGTTTCTCGACGATCACCCGGTACGCGTTAGCCGCAATCTGCCCCTGGATTCTTTTGCCCATCAAGAAACTGGCAAGCAGCCATTTGAACAACCCGGCTTCGTTCGCACCTTGAAGGTCGATTTGTAAGTCATGTGCGCTGATGATTTTGCTCACTGGTTCACCCTTTAAGCGACGATCTCTATATAGACCACCTTACTCTCAGATACAGGCGAGCTTGGTCTGAAGCAACCAATGCTGAGTCATCAGTTTTTCGTAAGCGCCTGAACAACCCACCTTGTGAAGTGCGCGCTGAGGAGTAAGCGTCTGACCAACACATCTTGCTCAATGTTCAGCGCCTGTCTGGAAGTAGGAAATCTACCTCGTAGATTCCCCGTGCCGCACGGATGGCCACAGGGTGTGTGACTGGCCTTACGTCACTCAACTCCCATGCGAGCCAGCCATCCTCAAAATAGCTTGCACAGGCCGCTTGCATGTCAGCGAGGATGAAGGGGCGCACGGTTTTCACGCGCACAATTGCGACGGCAGTACCGTTATTGTCTTCGTCCCCGTCGTTATGGAGAAAACGCCCGTTTTCCACAATCAGGAGATCCTCAGAAGGATCTAAGTCTGGATGCCAACGACGGACTTCGAGGATTTTCTCGCCAGAAGCGATTCGGCGTAATAGATCGCGGTCGAGAAAAAAATCAGCGTCGCCAGGCATGCCCCGGTGCTGCCGAACAACAGTCGTGAGAACAACGCCACCGACAAACCGCTGCGAATCGCAAAGCGGCTGAGAACGCTGTTGACCAATCCATAACTGATCACCGACAGGAGCATGCCGATCAGCGCATTGCGCGCACCGAACGACAATGCCAATGAAGCCCCCACTACGATGTAAAACATCGCACTGCACACCGCCCACCACGCCATGG
This sequence comes from Pseudomonas sp. S4_EA_1b, assembly GCF_016307435.1. Lineage (NCBI taxonomy): Bacteria > Pseudomonadati > Pseudomonadota > Gammaproteobacteria > Pseudomonadales > Pseudomonadaceae > Pseudomonas > Pseudomonas sp. S4_EA_1b. Next base: position 2,499 of record NZ_JAEILC010000044.1, read on the forward strand.
TCAGAGACAGTCGCCCCATGCGCGCTTCGGTGGGAACAGGATAATGCGCCGGGTCTTGCCCGGTTTGACTCGATTGCGATAAAGCAGCCATATGCGTGAACTCCAAAACCAGTCAATGGTTGAAGCGCGGGCAGCCATCACCGCACCGAAGTGCGGCGTTGGCGTACCGTTTGGCATGGCCCGCGCTAGACGGCGGGCAGAATCAGGAAGGGAACAGCTTGCTCAGGCAGCTGAGTTTTTTCTTATAGGAACGTCGCGCTTCCAGCGCCTCTTCGAGGGTTACCGCAACAAAGCGGGCATTCTGGTTGGGTTGCATCTGGCCGATCAAATCGAGGTCGGCGCTGATCACCGTGCCAATCATCGCGTAGCCGCCACCGGACACCGCATCTCGGTGCAGCACGATGGGTTCGAGCCCGGCGGGCACCTGGATCGAGCCGATTGGGTAGCAACTGTCGACGATATTCGACGGATCGGAACCGGCTCCGAACGGCTGCTCTCGGGGCTGAAAGCTCAGCGCGCTGCCGCCCTTGAAGCGATAGCCGATGCGATCGGCTTCCGAACCGACCGTCCACGGCTCGGCGAAAAAGCTTTTCGCCGCCGATTCGGTCAAGCGGTGGTAGTACAAACCGGGCACCACTCGCAGGGTTATCTCGCCACCCAATGATTGCCGTAACGTCATGGGCAAACTGGCCCCGGCGCGGCTCTTGCCACTGGCGATGCCCACCGGCAACTCGTCGCCTGCAATCAGGCGTCGCCCCTGAAAACCGCCGAGCGCGCCGAGCGCATAGGTGGAACGACTGTTGAGCACCACTGGTACATCAATGCCGCCGGCCACCGCCACATAAGCGCGGGCACCAGCCTTGGGAAAATCAAAGCGCAACACTTGCCCGGCCTTCACGGTGAACGCGGTGTCGTGGTGCATTTCCACGCCATCGAGCCGAGGCGTCATGTGCGCGCCGCTGACCGCCACCAATGCATCCTGCTGAAACTCCAACTCAGGCCCGAGCAACGTGCATTCCAACCCCGCCAAACCGGCCGGGTTGCCGACTAATTGATTGGCCGCGCTCAAGGCGTATTGATCGAGTGCGCCGGACGGCGGAATGCCCAAGTGGTAATAGCCTTCGCGGCCCAGGTCTTGTACCGAAGTGGCGAGGCCGGGTTTGAGGACCTTAATCATGCCAACACCTCCTGCAGCGACTTGGGATAGCCAACGGGATCGGCGAGGAACGCGTCCAGCGAAAACTCCACCGGCCGAATCCGCAGATCAAAGCAACCGGCGTCCACTTCGGCCACCGCGTGGTCGTAAGCCTCACGGTCCATCGGTTTGAACTGCACGATGTCGCCTGGACGGAAAAACACCATGTGTTCTTTCAGGTACGCGAGCTTCTGTTGCGGGTCGTAGATCGGCGCGGGGGTCACGCCAAACATCTGATAACCGCCGGCGCCGCGCACCGAGTAAATGCAACCAAAGCAACCGCCATGGCCCAAGGTCAATTTCGGCGTGTCGGTGCGTGGGCGCAGGTACTTGGGCACCTGCAACTGACGCTCGCGCTCAACCATCTGGAACATGAACGGCAACCCCGCAACGAAGCCGACCATCGAGACAAACCACGGCGCGCCACTGTGGGCCGCGATGAACGCATCGACGTCGGCCAAACCATTGATGCGTGCGGCGTATTCCAGGTCTGTGGCGCTCGGGTCTTGGTGGCGGTCGCGAAAACGCATCAGGGTTTCGTGAGTCCAGGGATCGTTGTAGAGCACTGGAATCTCGATAATTCGCGTCTGTAAGGTGCGCTCGGCGACGGCTCCGGCCTCGGCGGTTTTTACCGCTTCAAGCAAGGTGTGCGGAGCGATGCGATCCGGGTCGAAACGAATCTGGAACGACGCGTTGGCCAGGCAGATATCGAGCACGCCATCCAGCGCCAGCCGCTCCACGGCGCGGGTGACGGCCAGTCCTTTAAAAAACGCGTCCAGGGACATGCTGTCGCTGACTTCGGCAAATAAATGCTCATCGGCGCCAAAGCTGTAGCGGATGGGCGTACTCATGCTTCACCTCCGCTGCGGCGCTCGGCCAGCCAGGTTTCCAGGGTGCCAGTGTGAAAGTCGGCGCTGTGCAGCCACGGTTGTTCCAGCAATTCACCGTGCAACGCCAAGGTGTTGGCCATACCGGTGAGCGTGGTGTTCGCCACGGCATCACGTGCGCGAGCCAAAGCCTCGGTACGATCGTGACCATGAACAATCAACTTGGCCAGTAGCGAGTCGTAGTATGGCGGCACGCGGTAACCTGGGTAGAGATGGGTATCGACACGAATACCCTCCCCTTGCGGCCAGATCAGCGATTCGACCAGGCCGGGGCTGGGGAAAAAATCCCGCGCAGGGTCTTCAGCATTCAGGCGCATTTGCAGGGCGGCGCCGTTGAGTCGAATGTCGCTTTGCTTGAAGCCCAGCGGCTCGCCGCCAGCGATGCGCAACATAGCCTGGACCAGGTCGATGCCCGTGATCAGTTCGCTGACCGGGTGCTCCACCTGAATCCGCGTGTTCATCTCGATAAAGAAAAACTCACCGGTAGTATCGTCATACAGGTATTCCAGGGTGCCGGCGCCCTTGTAACCCAGGGATTCAGTCAGGCGTACCGCGCTGGCGCACAGCGTTTCCCGTTGCTGCTGGCAGAGGACTGGCGATGGCGCTTCTTCGAAGATTTTCTGCCGGCGCCGTTGCAGCGAACACTCGCGCTCAAACAAATGCACGGCGTGCTGACCGTCGCCCAGCACTTGCACTTCAATATGCCGGGCCCGGCTGATAAACCGCTCCAGGTACACCGCGCCATTGCCAAACGCCGCTTGGGCTTCGCGCTGGGAACGGGGGAATTCTTCGCTCAGCTGCTCGGCGTTTTCCGCCAGCCGAATACCGCGCCCGCCGCCACCGGCCGAAGCTTTGATCAACAGCGGGAAGCCAACGGATTCGGCAGCCTTGAGCGCCGATTCAACGTCGAACAGTTCATCCGGCGAACCCGGCACCACCGGCACACCGGCGGCTTGCGCCGTGCGCCGCGCCTCGGCTTTATCGCCCATGCGCCGGATCGTCTCCGCGCTCGGGCCGACAAAAATGGCGCCGGCAGCCACCACTGCTTCGGCGAAGTCGGCGTTCTCCGACAGAAAGCCGTAACCGGGATGCACCGCGTTGGCGCCCGTGGCTTTCAAGGCGCCGAGCAATGCCTCGACATTCAGGTAACTTTTGTCGGCACGGGCCGGGCCGAGAATATGCACCTCATCGGCCATACGCGCAGCCTGGGAGTCGACGTCCGCCTCGCTGCACGCAGCAACGGTAGGAATGCCCAGTTCCTTGGCAGCGCGGATAATCCGCACGGCGATCTCGCCACGATTGGCAATCAGCAATTTATGAATGGCGTGAGTCATGATCGTGCCCTCACTCGCCGTCGAGTGTTGCGACGACTTGACCCGGTTCCACCGGATCACCGTCTTCTACCAAAAAGGCATTGAGGCGACCGGCCGTCCCGGCGGTCAGTTCGGAGAACTGCTTCATGACCTCGATCAGGCCAATCACCGTGTCGGCGCTGACCTGCGCGCCGACCTCGACGAAGTTCGCCGATTCCGGAGTAGCTTTGCGGTAGAAGGTTCCCGGCAACGGGGTGATTACAGTGTGTTCGGCCATGTCTGTTCCTCTTGGAATAGTTGTAGAAAGGCAGGCAAAAAGTAAATCGGTGAGTCAACCCTGGCGTCTGTGTGCCAGGTGTTTTCATTCGGTCTCAGCGCGGTGCTCGGACCTTTATGCTCGCGCCATCAAGTGCACGACGCGTGGCTTCGACCAACGCCAGGGCACCCGGCGTGTCGCTGTGCAAACAGATGGAGTCGAACTCAATCGCCAGGTCCTCGCCCTCGACGGTGCGCACCACGCCTTGTTGGCAAGCACGCAGCACTCGCTCGGCGACGAAGGCCGGGTCGTAAGCTCGCACGTTGCGGGTGAAAACGATGGAGCCGCTGAGGTCGTATTCGCGGTCGGCGTAGAACTCGCGGATCACCGGTTGCCCCAGTTCCGTGGCAACCCGCCAGATCACCGACTCGGGCATGCAATACAGCAGCAACTCCGGTTCCAGACGTTGGAGGTTCTCCACCAGCAAACGGGCAGCCTCTTCGTCCCGGGCCAGATGCATGTAGAGCGCGCCGTGGGGTTTGATGTGTTGCAGGGCCACGCCTTGAGCCCGGGCGAGTTCACGCAAGGCGCCCAACTGATAGAGCATGTCGTCGACCAGTTCTTGGGCCGGTGCATTGATGTGCCGTCGGCCAAACCCCACCAAGTCGCGAAACCCCGGATGCGCGCCGATGGCCACGCCCAGGCGCTTGGCCTGCTCGACGGTGCGGCGCATGGTGCCGGGATCACCGGCATGAAAACCGGTGGCAATGTTGGCCGAACTGATAAAGCCCATCAGCTCATTGTCGACACCATCGCCGATGGTCCAGGGGCCAAAGCCTTCACCCATGTCCGAGTTGAAATCTACTGCCTGCATGACGCTTGCTCCCGACGCTTGTGACTTCATACAGGCCAAGTTAAATTCCTGCCTACCCCTTGGGAAGATCTATTATCAGATAGGCCATCTTCTGAAAAACAGATACCTCATCGTCCGGAGTGCTAATGTCCCTGACCCTGCGCCAAGTACGCTATTTCGTCGCTACCGCCGAGATCGGGCAAATCTCTCAAGCCGCAATTCATCTGAATATTTCCCAATCCGCAGTGACCACGGCGATCAAGGAACTGGAAGGCATTCTCGGCACGCTGTTGTTCCAGCGCTCGGCCCAGGGCATGAGCCTGACCGACGCCGGGCGGCACTTTTTGAACCGGGCCTACGTGATTTTGCGCAGCGTCGATGACGCGTTGAACAGCCCGTTGCCGGATATCCGCGCCAGTGGCGTGTTGCGCTTAGCGGCAAGCTACACGGTGATCGGCTATTTCCTGCCGCACCATTTGCAGCGCCTGGAACACTGGCATCCGGACGTGGCGATTGAAGTCCATGAACAGGAACGGCAAGCGATTGAACAAGGCTTGTTGGAAGGTCGTTTTGATATGGCCGTGGTGCTCACCGCCAACCTCACGCACCCAGACATCGTTTCAGAGATTCTCTTCAACTCCGAACGGCGGTTATGGCTGCCCAGCCACCATCCGCTGTGCGAGCGCTCGGCGGTCAGTCTCGCCGACGTCGCGAAAGAACCCTACATCCTGCTGACCGTCGACGAAGCCGAACAAAGCGCCATGCGCTACTGGGAACATGCGCATCAGCAGCCAAACGTGCGGGTGCGTACCAGCTCAGTCGAAGCGGTGCGCAGCATGGTCGCCAATGGCAGCGGCGTGGCAATCCTCTCAGACTTGGTGCACCGCCCCTGGTCATTGGAAGGAAAACGCATCGAAACCCTGACAGTCACCGACAAGGTGACGCCGATGAGTGTCGGATTGGCGTGGCATCGCGAGCGCGAATTCAGCCCGGCAATGCAGGCTTTTCGTAACTATTTCCACGATGCATTTTTGGCGCCGCAACAGCTGTCTGCGCGCCGCTGAAACAGAAAACTCACCCTGAGCATGGCCCGAGCGCCTTGCGGCGTCGGGCCAAGGTTCACTCAATCAGAACGGTTTGGTAGGCAGGTACTTACCGTCCAGCGTGATGACGGCACGCGAACCGCCGTCTGGATCTTCCACTTTTTTGACATCCAGTTTGAAGTTGATCGCGCTGATAATGCCGTCGCCAAACTTCTCGTGGACCAGCGCCTTAAGCGTGGTGCCATACACCTGAATCATCTCGTAGAAGCGGTAGATGGTTGGATCGGTCGGCACGCCGTTACCGATGCTGCCGCGTACCGGGATGGTTTGCAGCAGCAGCACGGCATCCGCATCGAGGCCCAGGGTGTCGGCGACGACTTGGGCGGCGTTAGCCGGCAGCGGGTGCTGGCCAAGCAAGGCGGCGGTGACGAAGGCTTCGTGCAGGCCGGTGCCTTCGGCGATCTGGGCGAACGATAGGTCTTTACGAGCTTTGGCCAAGAGGATGACGTCGGTCAGGGCAAGGCGAGTGGTTTGGCTGATTTGCGACTGGATCATGGGGATTTCTCCGTGGGTAAAAAAGGGGCATAGGCTTACCTGCGATACAGGTACCTGGGAACTTCAGTTGGAGCGAGGTGTTGCCGGGATGTCGGCGCTCACTGGGTAGTCGGCCAAGGCCACGAACGTGCCGGTACGGCTGTCGAAAGCCTGGATGCAGCCGCTTTCGATGTCGTAGACCCAGCCATGCAGCGTCACGCGTTTTTCTTCAAGGGCCAGGCGCACAGACGGGTGCGTCTGGAGATTGGCCAACTGTGCGATCACGTTTTCGCGCACCATGGACGCGACTTTGGCGGGCTGGTCGACGTGCTGGCGTGCTTCGTTGACCACTCGGCCGGAATCGGCGTAGCGCAACCAGCCGGCCACTGCAGGCATATGGTCCAGGCAGGTGCAGGTGGCGATGGCCGTCATGGCGCCGCAATCGGAGTGGCCGCAGATCACGATGTCGCTGACTTGCAAGGCGGCGACGGCGTATTCCACCGAGGCCGACACGCCGCCCGGCTCAGGGCCATAGGACGGCACGATATTGCCGGCATTACGGATCACAAACAGGTCGCCCGGCTCACGCTGGGTGACCAGCTCCGGCACCAGGCGGCTGTCGGAGCAGGAGATGAACAACGCACGGGGGTTTTGCTGATTGGCCAGGTCTTTGAACAGACCGGCCCGCTTGGGAAAGGCATTGCGCTGAAACTTCAGAAAACCGTCGATGATGTCTTGCATGGGGTAACTCCTTTGGCTCGCATTGCGATGAACCAAGGTTACGGCGCCCTTAAAATAAGGTAAAAGTCTTATATATGATCAACTGCATCAGATAATCTTATGGAAACAAACAAGCTCGCACGCCACCTTCAATACTTTCTCGCCGTCGCGGAACATCAAGGTTTCACTAAGGCGGCAGCGGCCCTGCATGTCTCGCAACCGGCGCTGTCACAGCAAGTTCGACAACTGGAAGAAAGTCTGGGCGCTCAGTTATTTGATCGTTCAGGGCGCAAAACCCGCCTCACCGACGCCGGTGAGGTCTACCTGCGTCATGCGTTGCGGGCGGCGCAGGAGCTACAGCAAGGCAAACGGGCCATCCACGATGTGGGCGATTTGAGCCGGGGCACCTTGCGCATCGCCGTCACACCCACCTTCACCACGTACCTCGTTGGGCCGTTGGTGGACGCCTTTCACAGTCGCTATCCCAACATCACGTTGACCGTGCGTGAAGTTGCCCAGGAACAAATGGAGAACCAACTGCTGGCTGACGAGCTGGATGTAGGCATCGCCTTTGACGAGGTACACGCGCCCGACATCGACGCTTACCCCTTGCTGGTGGAAACCCTGGCGCTCGTGGTGGGCAGCCAACACCCGTTGGCAGGCCGGTCGTCCATCGGGCTGGAAGCGCTGAACAGCGAATCACTGATTATGCTGAGCAAAGAGTTCGCCACCCGCGACCAGATCGACCGCTATTGCAACCAGCACGGTATCCGCCCGCGTGTAGTCATGGAGGCCAATGTGATCGGCGCCTTGATTGAGGTGGTGCGCCGGACTGCCTTATCGACACTCTTGCCGGCTGCGATTGCACGGGCCCATCCCGAGTTGGTGGCGATTGAGCTGGCCCCGCAGCGCTTGCAGCGCACGGCGGTGTTGATGCAGCGCAAAGGGGTGTATCCCTCGGCGGCGGCGCGGGCGTTTATCGACGTGGCCAAAGCCGTGGCCGTAGCCCTGAATAATCATGAACGGGCAAACGCAGCCGATTGAGGGCGCGTGGGCTGGCCTGCGAGCGCGCTGCGGGCTCCTCACTCCTCGTCCATGGCCGTACCCGTACCTTGCAATCACCCCCATAACACGATGACTCGCCTTGTCACTTATGCTCATCCGCCTTGCCTTCTTGCATCTGCACAGAAGATTTGGTCGTACTGCTATTGCCTTTAGTGGCGTTGTCCGAGCTGTCGAAGCAGCCATGCAGCAGGAACAGGCTGCACACACTCAAACACAGATATAACTTCTTCATGATCGTTTACCGGATTAATAAAGCGACGTGTGATGGCGTGCGCTTCGCATGCGCCAGCCCCTTTTGGTCTGGCCGGCCGCTCGCAGTTTATGTTCAACAAATGTGCTCTGGGCCTGATGAACGGTTGACCTCGCGCGTTGTATGACTCGGCCTAAGAAACTTTCCCGGAGTACGGGTTATCCATAGGAATGCACTCGACTCAACGGAAAGGACTCAAACATGGCGGGCATTCAAACAATCCCTACACTCAAAATGGCCTGTGCAAGCGCAATGGCGCTGCTGCTCGGCGCCTGCGCGGCTGGCAATTCGGCATCCAACGTGGTCGCACCTGGCGATGCCTCTTCGACCACCACGCGCTCCCTGGACGCTGGCGCAGCGCTGTTGCAGTCGCGTCCCCCGATTGAGGCGTTGAACGCCTACCTCGACGGTTTCCATTTCTACAACGGTCAGATGGACGTGCAAATGGAGGCGCATCATTACTGCGCGATCCTCAACGAAGAGGTGATCCAGTGTGTGATCTACGATGGCAACCGCAAGGACGCTAAGTTGATGGGCGTGGAATACATCATCAGTGAGCGCTTGTTCACCGGCCTGCCCAAGGCCGAGCAGGCGCTATGGCACAGCCATGTGCATGAGGTGAAGTCCGGCCAACTGGTGGCGCCTGGCATTCCTGAGGTGGCCGAGCATGCACTGATGGAAAAGCTCGTGCACACCTATGGCAAGACCTGGCATACCTGGCATACGGACCTGCATAAAGACCTGCCCTTGGGTGTTCCCCAGCTGATGATGGGCTTCACCGCCGACGGCCAGGCCGACCCACAGAAAGTCGCCGAGCGCGACCGTCGGTTCGGCATCGACAGTGCGCAAAAGCGCAGAACCCGCGCCGACATACCGACGCCTACCGTGGCACCGGGCGCGGATGCGTGGCGCGAGGGGCAGGTATTTCAGATAGCTGACCCTACCCGCACGCCCCATCAGCACTGACGTCACCGGTTGAGGAGCCTGGCCATGCACCCTCTCAAGATCGCCACATTCAATGTCAATGGCATCAGCGCGCGGCTGCCAAACCTGTTGCGGTGGCTGGAGCGGGAACGTCCGGACATCGTCTGCCTGCAGGAGTTGAAAGCGCAGGACAACGCCTTTCCTGCCGAGGCGCTGGAGCACGTCGGATACGGCTCTGTGCACCATGGGCAAGCTGCATGGAACGGGGTGGCTATCCTGGCGCGCGACGCCGAGCCGCTGCTGATTCATCGAGGTTTGCCAGGGGCCGATAACGATCCCCAGGCCCGCTACCTGGAAGCGGCGGTGCTGGGCGTGGTCGTCGGCTGCCTGTACTTGCCCAACGGCAACCCTCAGCCTGGGCCGAAATTCGACTACAAACTGCACTGGTTCGAACAGTTGATCCAACACGCCCAAACCTTACAAAGCAGCGAGCACCCGGTGGTGCTGGCCGGGGATTACAACGTGGTGCCCACCGATCTGGATATCTACAACACTCGCTCATGGCTCAAAGATGCGCTCCTTCAGCCGGAAACCCGCGCGTGCTACCAGAAGCTGCTGGATCAAGGTTGGGTCGACTCGTTACGGCACCTGTATCCCGATGAGCGCGTATACACGTTCTGGGATTACTTCCGTCAGCATTGGCAGACGAATTCCGGCTTGCGCATCGATCATCTCTTGCTCAACCCGGTGCTGGCCTCGCGCCTTAAAAACGCAGGCGTCGATGCCTGGGTGCGCAACGAAGAACATGCCAGTGACCATGCGCCTGTGTGGATTGAAATCAGTGCCAAGCCGCGGACGCACAAACGTACCCGCCGCACCAGCACAAGGTGACCCTTATCTCTTTAGCTCGGTGATGCAACGGGCGTCGCCAGACGGTTGCAGCCATACAACATAACCCCAAGCAGCATCAGCGCACCGCCCCGCAGCCAGGTGTCGAGGCTTTGCTGGCTGAGCAGAACCAGGCACGACATGATCGCTAGCACCGGCACCCAGATCGGCACGCGGAAGTAATCCCTGTCGACACGGTCCCGACGTAGCACCAGCACGGCCAGATTAGTGCTGAGGAACACAAACAACAGCAGCAGCACCACCGTTTCGGCCAGGGCCGCGAGCGTGCCGGTGGCGGTCAGTGCCATGGCCACGCCGCTGGTGGCCAAGATCGCCACCAGCGGCGTACGGCGTTTGGGCAGAACCCGCGACAATGGCGCCGGCAGCAACCCCATGCGAGCCATTCCGTACGCCAGGCGGCTGGCCATGATCATCGTCAGCAGTGCGCCATTGGCAACCGCCACCAGGGCAATGAAGGCGAATAGTTGGGGCGGAATGTTCAGGCCCGAAGCCCGCACCACTTCCAGCAGCGGCGCTGAGGTAGCCATCAGTCGGTCCGTCGGCAGCACCACGGAGGCAGCGACTCCGACCGCCATGTACACGATACCGGCGGTGATCAATGCGGCGAACAGTGCGCGCGGATACACGGTGCGCACGTTACGGATTTCTTCCGCCAGGTTGGCCGAGGTCTCAAAGCCGACAAACGAATAGAACGCCAACAATGCCGCCCCCAATACCGCGAGCATTGGGTTCACGCCAGGCTTGAATTCTACGGCGCGCCCCAGGTTCGCCTCACCGGCCTGGAAACACCAGCCCGCCGCTATCACCACCAGCAACAACCCAGACAACTCAATACAGGTCATGACCATATTGGCGCCCAGGGACTCTTTGATACCACGCGCATTGAGCAATGCGATCACCGCCAGGAACACCAAGGCCGCCAAGGTCGGTGGCACCTCAAAAAACGCCGCCAGATAGTCGCCGGTAAACGCCAGGGACAGCCCCGCCGCACTGGTGACCGCGGCCGCGAGCATACTGAAACCCACCAGAAACGAAACCAGCGGCGACTTGAACGCCTTCTCAGCGAACACCGACGCGGCGCCGGCGTGGGGGTATTTGGTCACCAGTTCCGCGTACGAGCCGGCGGTGAGCATGGCGAAGAACAACGCCACCAGCAGCGGCACCCAGATCGCCCCGCCCACTTGCCCGGCAATGGTGCCAGCCAACGCATAGACACCGGCGCCCAGCACATCGCCAAGGATGAACAAAAACAGCATCGGTCCGGTGACGGCGCGGCGCAGTGACGGCTTGGAAGGCGAAGCGTTGCTGAGGCTGGAATCAGTCATGGGCGGCTCTACGGGCGGGTTGCACTGTGGATTCAGCCGGCGTGAGCCGGCAATAGCAAAGTTGTTTAAACATGGAAAAGCTTTACGCTGCCATAGTTCATTTATTTGCTAATTCCAAAGCCGTAAGAGCCATGAAAAAGAGTGATCTGCCAGTCAAGACCTGCGCCACATGTGGCCTGCCTTTCACCTGGAGAAAGAAGTGGGCGCGTTGCTGGGACGAGGTACGTTATTGCTCGGAGCGCTGCCGACGCAACAAGCCCTGAGCATGACCTTGGTCAACGCTGGACGATCAACTGCAGGGCTTACGGCCGCATAGCCAATTCCGGTAAGGCTTGTGCTGCGGGTCCTGCACCGTAAAAAGCAGCGGCGCCTTGATTTCCAGCTCCCCCGAACTGTCCGTCAAGGGCGCGGATTCGCCCATGGTCACCCGCGCGGCGGCCCTCATGACCCACTGATCCACATTGGCATCCCCCGATGGCTCGACCATTGTCACCTGAGGGGCGCCACTGTCTGACTTGAAGCGGTAGGACAGCGTGACGCGCTTGGCCTCGCCTGTGGCGTCAACGGCCTCGAACACTTCACCCACTGCCATCCGCCGCTTTTGTAAATTGACGAAGCTGCTCAGCCACATCTGCTGATAACGTTTGGCCTGAACCTCAGTGAGCGGCTGGCCGGCTTTACGCAAACGGTTCATCGCCAGCCAGGCCTCATCGCCACAGCGTTCGGAGGCCTCCAGATATAAGGCCAGGGCGCCAGGCAGGTCCTGCGACCCTCCTTTGCCCTCCTCCATCAAACGCCCCAACGGTAGCGCAGCGTTCTTACCGGAAAGACGGTAGAACGTACGCGCCCTGGCGTAATCCACCGGCTCACCTTCGCCGCGCTCGGCCATCTGCCCGAGCAGCACATTGACAGCCGGGTCTAACTTGGCGGCTTCGACGAACAAGGCGTGGGCCTCGCGAAAGTCTTGATCGACCCCATAGCCACCCTCCTGATACAGCTTGCCCAAGATCGCCATGCACGTAGCATTGCCATACTCGGCATAGCGCTCGATATAGCGCAGATTGTCGCGCTCAAACGGTTTCTGGCCGGCAATCCACATGCAGCGAAAGCCAGTCATCGATGAGTCGTAATCGGCGGGTCGGGTCAGGCTTTTACAGCCCATGATGGTGCTCAACAGCACCAGAAGCGTCAGGGTCTTTAACATAGCGTCCATGCATCCGGTTGAACGGGAAAACGGCATTATGCCAGTAATGACTGGATTGGCTTTAACCCTAGAAGCCGCGAGTCAGGGTTGCTTGCGCCTGGATCGGTAATGGCGTATCAGCCCCACTGCCACCACCACGCCGACGACGCCTAGTGCAATGGGCAGTCGATAAGGTTTCAAGTCGCCCAGGACGCGTTGCAAAAACTCCCCAGCCCAATACCCTGCACTGGCAAACAGCGTGGCCCAGACCAGCGCGCCCACCGCATTGATGCAGGCAAACTTGAGCGGTGAAATCCTGCTCGCGCCAATCACCATCGGCCCCAACAAACGCATGCCATAGAGAAAGCGCACCGAAAAAATCGACACCGTGGGGTACCGATGGATCAACGTTGTGATCTTGTCGATGGCCGCTTGTTTTTTATGTAAGCGCGGCAACAAACGGTCGCCGAAATAGCGCCCCGCCCAGAACAGCAATTGGTCCCCCAACATGCCGGCGAGACTGGCGTAGGCGATCACGGGAAGCAACTTGAGCACCTGCTGATGCGCCGCGACGCCTCCCAGTATCAGAATGGTTTCGCCTTCCAGTAGGCAGCCGACAAAAACGGCCAAGTAACCATAGGTGGCCAGCAGGTGATTAAGGTCGAGGTGTTCAAACATGCGCGCGCATTTGCTCCATAACGGCTAGATATCTCGGGGCCAGTGCTGACAGGTGGCGACAGCACATGGACACAGCCGTGAGCGAGACGGTTCCTTCAACAGGTGATGAGCAGCCGCTTATGGGACATTCGCGCCAGCGCCGCCCCCTGCTTTATTTACCCCCGGTCACATCGAGAAAGGTGCCGGTTACGAAAGACGCCTCCGCGCCCGCCAGCCATAGAATCGCCCGTGCCACTTCTTCCGGCTGGCCGCCACGCCCCATGGGGATTGAGTCCTTGACGCGATCGACCCGCCCAGGCTCACCGCCACTGGCGTGCATCTCGGTGTAGATATGCCCGGGGCGAATACCGTTGACGCGTATGCCTTCCCGCGCCACCTCTTTAGCCAGCCCGATGGTGAACGTTTCGAGGGCGCCCTTGGAGGCCGCGTAGTCCACGTATTCATTGGGGCTGCCAAGTCGGGCCGATGCCGAAGAGACATTGATGACCACCCCACCAGGGCCATTATGCCGATAGGACATGCGCCGTACCGCCTGTTGGGCACAGAGTATCGGCCCGATGGCGTTGACAGCGAAGATGCGCTGCATCCGCTCGAAGTCGAGAGCCTCCACCCGTGATTGCAGCGCCAGTACCCCGGCGTTATTGACCAGGACGTCGATGCGCCCGAACTCACGGTCGATGGCTTCGAATAGATCGGCCACCTGGCGCGGATCCGCACTGTCGGCGCGCATGGCCAAGGCTTTGCGTCCCAGTGACTGCACATCCGCAACCACCGCCTGCGCCGCGGACTCGTTGCTGACGTAGCTGATGGCCACGTCATACCCTCGTTGGGCCGCCAGCCGGGCGGTGGCGGCACCCACCCCGCGACTGCCGCCGGTTATCAGGATCAAAGGGGCCTGCGAAACAGTGGTCATAGTGAATCCCTCTCTAGGTGATTGGCCGAGTCAGCCGATGATGATGGCGCCGCAGGCGATCACCACGCACGCCAGAATGCGGCGCGCAGTCAGCGCCTCGCCGAGGAACCCGTAGCCAATCAATGCTGCGAACAACACGCTGGTTTCGCGCAATGCGGATACTGCGCCCAAGGGCGCTTCGTTCATGGCGTAGATGACCATGGCATAGGCAAGCAAAGAGACTAGCCCGCCGAGCACCGCCGTCAGGGTGCCGGGCCGCGCGCGGAACAGGCTGCGGGTATCGCGCAGAGCGATGTAAACCATGGGCATCAGCACACCCCAGAGGGCGCTCATCCAGACGGTGTAGGCCATTGGCGCGCCGGAGAGCCTGGCGCCGATGCCATCGACAACACTGTAGGCGGCGATAAAGCAGCCTGTGCCCAGGGCATAGGGCAGGCTGGGGACCGAAAGCCGGCGCCCTTTGAACGCCAGCGAAATAATCCCACCCGAGACCAACGCAATACCGAGCAACTGGCCAGGAGCGATGGTTTCCCCGGCAAAAACGGCGGCCCCGAGGGCGATCAGCACCGGCGAAGAACCACGGGAAATCGGATAGATCTGCCCCAGGTCGCCGACCCGGTAACTGCGCACCAGGAACAAGTTGTAGCCCACATGCAGCAGCCCCGACAGCAGCGCATAGCGCCAACTTTCCACCGCAGGCGGCAGCATAAACACGGCAGCGACCGCGCAGGTGATAGCGATGGCCATGCACATCACCGTCATGGACCACAGCCGATCGGCACCGCTGCGCAGCAGTGCATTCCAGCTGGCATGCAAGAGCGCGGCGAAAAGGACGAGGCAGACCAGATGAATAGGCATGCCTCATTCTATTTACGCCGATGTCGGGACTACAGCGAAGTCTCCTCATCGAGGCATGAATGAACACTCATCATGGGCGCCTTCACGTCCCGCACTTTCAGCGCCTCACTCAGTAACCATTGGCGAAAGCTGACGATGTGCGGCAACGTTTCGACGCCTTTGGGGCACACGAAGTAATAAGCCAGCGGTGATGGAAAATGCACGTCGAATAGCCGCACCAGACGGCCGTCGCTGATTTCCTTCTCGACATGCCCGCTGCGCACCAATGCCACGCCTTGGCCAAGCAATGCCGCCTCGACCGTCATGTTGGTATCGCCGAATCTGACACTTTCCCTAAGCGGCAGATACACCAGCCCCAGCGCCTCGAACCACGCCTCCCATTTGGGCGCCAGTTCTGCGCCATCACGGGCCAACAGCGGAAAATGCAACAACTCGCCGGGGCCCAGCGGTGTCCCGACGCGGCGCAGCAATTCGGGACTGGCCACGGGAAATACCTGTTCCCCGAACAAGAACTCCGAATACAGGCCAGGGTAACTGCCCTTGCCCAGCCTGATCGCGACGTCTGCCTGGGCGTTGGAGAAATGAATAATGGCATCCGTGGTGTCCAACGACACCAGCAGCTCGGGGTGCAGGCGAGAGAGGTTCGGCAGGCGTGGCAGCAGCCATTTCAGCGCAAAGGAATAGGTGGTGCTGACGCTGAACCGAACCCTGCCCTTCTGCTCGCGCAGGTCGCTGAGCGTCGCCTCCAGGCTCAAAAAAAACTCGCGCACGATAGGCGCCAGGGTAGCGCCCGCCGCGGTCAGGCGTAGCGCCTTGCCACGCTCGAACAACTGCACGCCCCACAGCGCCTCAAGATGCTTGAGCTGGTGACTGACGGCGCTTTGAGTCACATGCAGTTCCTGCGCGGCGGCAGTAAAGGTCGGGTGGCGGGTAGCGACTTCAAAAGCGCGGAGTGTCGCGGTGGGTGGCAGGTCTCTCATCAGGGCGTATCCAGCGAGTCGTCAGAGGGCGTTGCATGAACGTTAGCTCATCATAAAGCCAAGCTCATTGAATAATCTCGCCATTGAAGCCGCCCAAATACCTCACTCTAGGCTACAGTTCATAATAGTGGCATTTAGACATAACCGTCCGTCACCTGCTGGTCATAAACCAGACGGAAGGCACACTGCCGAGTCTAAAGTTGCGGCACATAGGGCAGATAACCCCTATGTTGTTTATATCCGCAGTACTGTTCAAGGATCGAACTATGACCCCGCCTCCTTCCAGCCGCACTTCCCTCTCCGGTCATCCGCGTTTTCGTTGGTTCGCTTTCATTCCCGTGGTGCCTGCGGTGATCTGGATCCTCATCCAGTCAACCTCCCCGGCCAACCTCGTCGCGTGTGCAGCGTTGGCGCTGATCGGTCTTGGGGCCTGCGCCTGGAGCGCGAAATCTCAGCGCGATGCCCTATGGCGCGCGACATCGAGCACGTTGGCCAATCAGGCCGATGCCGACGCAGCGCACAATAGCCAGGCGGCGCGGGCGCAACTCGATGAGGTGTTGCTGGGCGCCATGCCGATCTGGGCCAAACAGGTAGAAAGCTCACGCCAGCAGACCGAGGAAGCCATTGTCAGCCTGGCGAATCGTTTCACTGGGATCGCCGCACGCTTGCAGGAAACTGTCCAGGCTTCACAGCACGCAGCCGGTGAATTGGATGGGCAAGCCGCCGACGGCGCGCTCAAGGTGCTGGCACGCAGTGACAGCGAATTGAGCCAGGTGATCGACTCACTTAAGGCCACCCAATCCAGCCGCGACCAGACCCTGGCGCAAGTACGCGGCCTTACCGCCTACACCGGCGAATTACGCACCATGGCCGCCGACGTCGCCGCGATTGCCGCGCAGACCAACCTGCTGGCGCTGAATGCCGCGATCGAAGCGGCCCGTGCCGGTGAAGCCGGGCGCGGTTTTGCGGTGGTGGCCGATGCGGTGCGCAGCCTGTCGAGCAAGTCCAGCGAGACCGGCCAGCAAATGTCGGCCAAGGTCGACATTATCAACAACGCCATTACTCAACTGGTGCAGGCCGCCTCCACCAGCGCCGATCAGGACAGCAACTCCGTCGGCGCGTCCGAGCAAAGCATCCAACTGGTGCTTGAGCGCTTCCAGAACATCACCGGGCGCCTGGCCGAGTCCGCCGACCTGCTCAAGCAGGAAAGCTACGGCATCCGCGACGAAATGACCGACGTGCTGGTCAACCTGCAGTTCCAGGACCGGGTCAGCCAGATTCTCAGCCATGTGCGCGACAACATGAACGCCTTGCACGATCACTTGCGTCAGGCCAGACAAGCGCCGGACCAGGCCGTGAGCATCGACGCCCGACAATGGCTGGCCAGTATGGAGTCCACCTACGCCACCGACGAGCAGCGGCGCACGCACCATGGCAACGACGCCGCGCAGCAGAATTCCCAAGACATCACTTTCTTTTAGGAGCCCATCATGGCGAAAAGTGTATTAGTGGTCGACGACTCCAGTAGCGTGCGGCAAGTGGTCGGTATTGCCTTGAAAAGCGCCGGTTACGACGTGATCGAGGCCAGCGATGGCAAGGACGCCCTGGGCAAACTCAACGGGCAGAAAGTGCACCTGATCATCAGCGACGTGAATATGCCCAATATGGACGGCATCACCTTTGTCAAAGAGGTGAAGAAGCTGGCCAACTACAAGTTCACGCCGATCATCATGCTGACCACCGAGTCCCAGGAATCGAAAAAAGCCGAAGGCCAGGCCGCGGGCGCCAAGGCCTGGGTGGTCAAGCCGTTCCAGCCGGCGCAGATGCTCGCGGCGGTGTCCAAGCTGATTCTGCCGTGATCCGGGGAGGCTGGCATGTCCATCACCCACGAAACCACTGACGACACGGCCCGCGTGGGCATTGAAGGCGAGCTGACGATCTACACCGTCGCCGAGCTGGCCGCCGCGCTGCTGCCGCAGGTTGGCGCCGCGGCCCGCCTTGAGCTAGACCTGTCACAGGTCACTGAGATGGATGGCGCCGGCCTGCAACTGCTCGCGGTGATCGAGCGCGAAGCCGGCATCAACGGCACGGCCCTGAGCCTGACTGGCCAGAGCCAGGCCGTCACGCAAACACTGCAACTCTGTCGCGGCGCCGCGTTGTAGGCGGCGCCACCGTTCATTGATCGACAAGGAAAGTCCAGGTGAGCATCAATCTCGATCAGGCACAGCAGACCTTCATCGTGGAGGCCCGCGAACTGTTGCAGGCCATGGAGCAATCCCTGCTGCAACTGGAGAACGAACCCGACGATCAAGACGCCATCGGTGCGATATTCCGCGCCGCGCATACCATCAAAGGCTCAGCCGGGCTGTTCGGCCTGGCGCCGATCGTGGGGTTCACGCATATCGTCGAAGATGTGCTGGATCGCCTGCGCGACGGAGATATCGCGGTGGATGCCGATTTGATCGCCCTGCTGCTCAAGTGCGGCGACCACATGCTCGAACTGATTGACGTGGTTGCCAGTCGTGGTGAAGCCCTTACACCCGCCGCATTGCAGCGCGGTGAGGCTTTGCGCGAAGCGCTGGGTGTCTACCACCCGCTTCACGCCACCACCGCCGACGCCGTAACCGCTAAGGCGGCCGACGGCGAGTCAGCCGAAGTGCTATGGCATATTTCTCTGCGCTTCGGCGCGGACGTGTACCGCAATGGCATGGACCCGCTGTCGTTCCTGCGCTACCTCCAAACCCTGGGGCAAATGGTGCAGGTCGACACCCTCACCGACAGCATCCCGGCGCTGGAAAACTTTGACCCGGAAAGCTGCTACCTGGGCTTCGAGATCGACCTGCGTTCCACTGCCAGCCACGCCACCCTCAACGAAGTGTTCGACTTTGTGCGCGACGAGTGTGAGGTGCAGATCACGGCCGTCGATGAAGCGCCCATCAACCTGGCGAGCACCGGCACCGAGCTGGTTACCCAGGCCGAACCCACTCACCGGAGCACCGCGCCCCAGCGCGTGGCGACGGCCAGCGAGGCCAAACCCCGAGATGGCAACTATGTACGGGTCAATGCCGACAAGCTCGATGAGTTGATCAACCTGGTCGGTGAGTTAGTGATCGCCAGCGCCGGCGCGAGCCTGTTGGCGCGCTCCTGCAACCACGACCCACTGCATGAAGCCACGTCGACGGTGTCGGGGCTGGTGGAAGAAATCCTCGATGGCGCCCTGCATCTGCGCATGATCCCCATCGGCGACACCTTCAACCGTTTCCGCCGCGTGGTGCGCGACGTCAGCCAGGAGTTGGGCAAGGACATCGACCTGCTGATCAGCGGTGCGGAAACCGAGCTGGACAAGACCGTGGTGGAGAAGATCGGCGATCCGCTGATGCACCTGCTGCGCAACGCCATGGACCACGGTATCGAAAGCGCCGAGGCGCGGCGTGCGGCGGGCAAGTCGAGCAAGGGCCATCTGAGCCTCAATGCCTATCACGACTCCGGCAGCATCGTCATCGAAATCGCCGACGACGGCGCCGGGCTCAACCGCGAACGCATTCTGGAAAAAGCCCAGGAACGCGGGTTGGTGGCCAGCGGTGCGGTGCTGTCCGATCAGGAAATTTACAACCTGATTTTCGAAGCGGGCTTCTCTACGGCCGAGGCGGTGACCAACCTGTCCGGGCGCGGCGTTGGCATGGACGTGGTCAAGCGCAACATCACGCTGCTGCGCGGCACTGTCGATCTGGACAGCCGCCCCGGCCAGGGCACGGTGGTGCGCATTCGGCTACCGCTGACCCTGGCAATCATCAATGGCTTCCTGGTCGGCATCGACCAGGCCACTTATGTGATTCCCCTGGACATGGTTCAGGAATGCATCGAACTGGACGAACCACAGCGCGACTCCAGCCGCGAACAAGGCTATCTGGACCTGCGCGGCGAGGTGCTGCCATTGGTACACCTGCGCGACCACTTCAACCACGAAGGCCCCGCCGCCCGGCGCCAGAACGTGGTGGTGGTGCGTTATGCCGAGCACAAGGCCGGGCTAGTGGTGGACGACCTGCTCGGTGAGTTCCAGACCGTGATCAAACCCTTGGGCAAGCTGTTTGGCGCACTGCGCGGCATCAGCGGCTCGACCATTCTGGGCAGCGGGGCCGTGGCCCTGATCCTGGATGTGCCGGCCCTGCTCAACCAACTCGTACAAATGGAAGCTCGCACAGCCCAGGCGCCACAGTCGCCACTGGTCGTCGCTCGCTGACGTATTTGCAATTCCATGGAGGTTCCGCGATGAAATGGTTTTACGATCTAAAAATTTCCACCAAGCTGATCAGCTCGTTCCTGGTGGTCCTGGCGCTCACAGCGGCCATGGGTGCCTTCGCTATCCTCCAATTGGGGGGCGTCAACCAGGCCGCGCAGGACATCCGCGGCAATTGGATGCCGTCAATGCGCGCGGCGGCCGGTATGCGCTTCTTTGCGGCCAACTACCGCTTGAAAGAGAACCGTCATATCTCCACCGAGGTCGCCGAGGAAAAGGCCCTGGCCGAACGCGAAGCCGCCGAGGCGCGCCAGCAGTTCGAGACGCGCATGGGCACCTATGAACAACTGCTATCGAATGACGAAGACCGGCAGTTGCTGGACAGCGTGAAAACCGGATGGGCTGCGTACCTGGCCACCAGTAAACAGTTGCTTGAGCTGTCCCGGGAGAACCAGGAAACCCAAGCGCGCGGGCTGCTCAGGGGCGAATCCAAGACGCACTTCGATGAAGTGACCGCGCGCCTGCAAAAAATGGTCGAGCTCAATGATGCTGGCGCCACTGCTGCCGGTGACAAGGGTTCTGCGCTGTATGAAAGCTCGCGTCTGTCGATCATCGCGGCCTTGGTCGCCGCCCTTTTGATCGGCTTGGGCCTGGCAATGTTTATCGCACGGATCATTTCTCGCCCCCTAAGGCAGGCCGCCAACGCCGCCGAGCAATTGGCCGAAGGTAACCTCAGTGCACAGATCGAACCGGGCGCCAAAGATGAAACCGGTATGGTGCTCAACGCCATGCGCAATATGGTCGGCAAACTGGCGCATATCATCGGCGAAGTGCGCAATGCCGCAGACAACCTGGCCAGCGCCTCCGAGCAAGTCAGCGCCACGGCGCAATCGATGAGCCAGGCCACCAGCGAACAAGCGGCCAGCGTCGAGGAAACCAGTGCCTCTATCGAACAAATGAGCGCCAGCATCAACCAGAACACTGAGAACGCCAAGGTCACCGATGGCATGGCCAGCAAGGCCGCCAAGGAAGCCACCGACGGCGGTGAGTCAGTGCAGCAGACCGTAGTGGCGATGAAGAAGATCGCGCAGCGCATCAGCATCATCGATGACATTGCCTACCAGACCAATTTGCTCGCGCTCAATGCCGCCATCGAGGCCGCGCGGGCCGGCGAGCACGGCAAAGGTTTCGCCGTGGTCGCCGCCGAGGTGCGCAAGCTGGCCGAACGCAGCCAGGTTGCCGCTCAGGAAATCGGCGAACTGTCTTCCAGCAGCGTCGACATGGCCGAAAAAGCCGGCAAGTTGCTTGATGAGATGGTGCCGTCGATCAACAAAACGTCCGACCTGGTGCAGGAAATCAGCGCGGCGTCCGAAGAGCAGGCCGCCGGTGTGGCGCAGATCAACACGGCGATGACCCAGCTTAACCAGGTCACCCAGCAGAACGCCTCCAGCAGCGAAGAACTGGCCGCCACCGCCGAAGAGATGAGCAGCCAGGCCGAACAATTGCAGCAGGCCATGAGTTTCTTCGTGCTCGACACGACGTCCAGGGCCGCCACCCAAAGCAGTGTCGACAGCGCCGGCAGCAAGCCGACTCGCCAGCCGCCGCGCCCCGCGCAACCGCCAGCGCGCAAGGCCTTTGCCTACAACATGGCCAGTGCCCCGGACGAATCGGAATTCACCCGTTTCTGATCGTACGCATCAATCCGGGCTCACAGGGAGTAATGAGATGGGCGCAGTGATGACTACCCGCCAGGCCGCCGTCGCGGTCGACGAGGATGCGCAATACCTGACCTTTATGCTCGGCGGCGAGATGTTCGCCATCGGCATTCTGGGAATCAAGGAAATAATCGAATACGGCAGCCTGACCGTGGTGCCGATGATGCCCGCGTTCGTGCGCGGGGTGATCAACCTGCGCGGCGCGGTGGTTCCGGTGGTGGATCTGTCGGCGCGTTTTGGCCGGGCCAATTCGCAGATCACCCGCCGTTCATGCGTGATCATTATCGAAGCCAGCACCGAGGACGGCCTGCCCCAGGATATCGGGTTGCTGGTGGACACCGTGTCCGCCGTGCAGGAAATCCCGGCCACCCAGATCGAGCCGCCGCCCAGCTTCGGCGCGCGGATTCGTGCAGACTTCATCAGCGGCATGGCCAAGGTCGAGGGCAAGTTTGTGATTGTGCTGGAGGTGGACAAGGTGCTGTCCATCGATGAGATGTCCAGCCTTGCCGAAGCCGGCCAGGCGCCGGCCCTCGACTTCGACCCGCGGTGAGGTGCGATCATGCCTGATACCACCCCGCTGGATGACCGCGAGTTCGGCCAGTTTCAGTCCTGGCTGCATCGCGCGGCGGGCATCAACCTGTCACCGGCCAAAAAGGCCCTGGTGGCCGGCCGGCTGTTCAAGCGGCTCAAGCACTATGAACTCAAGAGCTACGGCGAGTACTTCAAACTAATCATGAGCGACCAGCGCAAAGGCGAGCTGCAAGTGGCGCTGGACCTGCTGACCACCAACGAGACCTACTTTTTCCGCGAGCCCAAGCACTTTGATTTCCTGCGCCAGCAGGTGCTGCCCAACGCCGCGCCCGGCAAGGTGTTCCGCGTGTGGAGCGCGGCCAGTTCCTCGGGCGAAGAACCCTACAGCCTGGCCATGACCCTGGCCGAAGGCCTGGACACCACGCCTTGGGAAGTGCTCGGCTCCGATATCAGCACCCAAGTGCTGGCCAAGGCGCGCAACGGCCACTACCCCATGGAGCGCGCCGCCAACCTGCCCCAGCCACTGCTGGTCAAGTACTGCCTCAAGGGCATCGGCCGCCAGGAAGGTACGCTCCTGATCGACAAGCCGCTGCGCAACCGCGTCAGTTTTGTCCAGGTCAACCTTAATGAACCCCTGCCCAGCCTGGGCGAATTCGACGTGATCTTCTTGCGCAACGTGATGATCTATTTCGACCAGCCGACCAAGACCCAGGTGGTAGCACGACTGTTGCCGCAGCTTAAATCCGGCGGTTATTTCATCATCAGCCACTCTGAAAGCCTCAACGGCGTGAATGACACGTTGAAGCTGGTGGCGCCGTCGATTTACCGCAAGCCATGAAAAAGCCAGCCAATGCCGCCGAAGTGGTGCTCGCCCCTGGCCAAGTCAGCTTTGCCACCTGCCCGACGCGTTTGCGTACCTTGCTCGGCTCCTGCGTGGCGTTCACTTTCTGGCACCCCCAGCGGCGCATCGGCGGCATGTGCCATTTCATGCTGCCGGCGCGCAACCGCACGGGCCAGCCACTGGATGGCAAGTACGCTGACGAAGCCCTCGAACTGTTACTGCGCCACGCCCGCGCCAACGGTACACGGCCGCAGGATTACCAAGTCAAAGTGTTCGGCGGCGGCGAGATGTTCCCTGAGCAACCGCGCCAGCGACCGGCCCACAACGTGGCCAACCTTAATATCCGCGCCGCACTGGCCCTCGCAGAACGCCACCACCTGCACCTGACGGCCCAGGACATGGGCAGTACCGGCTATCGCACGATTATGTTCGACCTCTGGAACGGCAACGTCTGGGTCCGGCACCAACCAATGGGAATACTCGAAAAAGATGCCTACCAAAAAAATCAGCGTGCTGCTGGTCGATGACTCGGCCGTGGTACGCCAGGTGCTGCTGGCGATTTTCAACGACACACCGGATATCCACGTCATGGGTGCGGCTTCCGACCCGATCTTCGCCATGGACAAGCTCGCGCGGGAATGGCCGGATGTGATCGTGCTGGACGTAGAGATGCCGCGTATGGATGGCATCACTTTTTTGCGCAAGATCATGAGCGAGCGCCCCACGCCAGTGGTGATCTGTTCGTCGCTGACTCAGAAAGGCGCGGAAACCTCCCTACAGGCGTTGTCGGCCGGCGCCGTGGAGATCATCACCAAGCCCACCACCGGGCTGAAAAACTTCCTGATCGAGTCCGGCCCCGAGCTGGTGGCGGCGATTCGT
Source organism: Pseudomonas sp. S4_EA_1b (assembly GCF_016307435.1). Taxonomy (NCBI): domain Bacteria; kingdom Pseudomonadati; phylum Pseudomonadota; class Gammaproteobacteria; order Pseudomonadales; family Pseudomonadaceae; genus Pseudomonas; species Pseudomonas sp. S4_EA_1b. The sequence continues at coordinate 26,588 of NZ_JAEILC010000044.1, forward strand.
GCGGCGGCCAACTCCAACGTCAAGAACCTGGGCAAGCGCATCGCCAAGCCCACACCAGCCCCCGTCCCTGCCAGCAAGCTCACGGCGGATGCGATCCTGCCCGCCGCCAATGGCCAGGCCATGGCCCAGACCACCGAACGCATCGTCGCCATCGGCACTTCCACTGGCGGTACCCAAGCGCTAGAAGCGGTGCTCACGGCGCTGCCGAGGGTGTGCCCGGGCATAGTGATCGTGCAGCACATGCCGGAAAAATTCACCGCGTCCTTTGCCGAGCGCCTCAACGGCCTGTGCCAGATCGAGGTGCGTGAAGCGCGCAATAAGGACCGTATCCTGCCCGGCCTGGCCTTGATCGCCCCCGGCGGCAAACACCTGATGGTCACCCGCAGCGGTGCCTTCTATCACGCCCAGGTGATTGACGGGCCGCTGGTCAATCGCCATCGGCCGTCGGTGGATGTGCTGTTTCGCTCAGTGGCCAAATTTGCCGGCAAGAACGCCACCGGCATCATCATGACCGGCATGGGCGACGACGGCGCCCGCGGTCTCAAGGAAATGCTCGACGCCGGCGCCGCCACGGTAGCTCAGGACGAAGCCAGCTGTGTGGTGTTCGGCATGCCCAAGGAAGCCATCAAACTCAACGCCGCCCAACGCGTCATGCCGTTGCAGGAGATTCATCAGGCGATTTTGCATAAGTGACGTCCAGGGGCTGCGCCCTTGTCAGCTGGCGACAGTGTTGCTAGTGTCGATTTATGACAAGTTATTGCCTCACCTCGACCACCCTCACCACGACCGCTCAAAGCGGTGCGTGCGAGGTGTCGTGAGCCCATAGCCAACGAACTTCAAAGGCCCGCCAGCAATGGACAGGGCCTTTTTTTGTGCCTTGTGTTGCTGGCGCAAACGCAAGGAGATGCACCCATGTATGCGCTGTTGGTACTCGATATCCAAGTCGGCCTGGTTCATGGCCCGGAAACACCCTGGCGTTGCGAGGCGATGCTCGACACCGTCAATGGCCTGATGGATCAGGCCCGCCGCGCCGGGGCTGGGATTTTTCTCGCGCGCCACGTCGGGCCCGCAGGGTCGCCGATGGCGCCGAACAGCCCGCTCACAAGGCTGGCGCCGCAGCTGAAGCTTTCAGGCAATGAAGTGGTGTTTGAAAAGCAGCGGCCTAATGCTTTTGCCCAGACCGACCTGGCGAACAGCTTACGGTCTGTCGGGGCGACGGGCGTGGTGATCGCGGGTATGAAAACCCAATACTGCGTCGACAGCACCTGCCGTGCCGCCCGTGATCTTGGCTTCGATGCAGTGCTGATCGCCGATGGGCACACCTGCTCGGACACCGCGGCGCTGCAGGCCAAGGATATCGTGGCCCATCACAACGCGACGTTGCACGGGCCGTTCTGCCAGGTGGTAAAAGCTGAGGACTGGTGCTTCTAGCAGCGATGGCCAATGCGGGGAGCAAGCGCGTGCCCTCCCCGCAGACAGCACGTCAGTTGTCCGGATGCTCACTGGCGACCGAATCCGCCGCATCTACGTCTGACATATCCTCTTCCAGCGGCGCTTCGTCATCGGGTGGCAATGGCAACGCGTCGTCGCCTTTGCGCGGATCATGCCCGGTCTCGTTGTCGGTGCCCCGCGTGACAGCCTGCTGTGAAAGGTTGCCCGGTGCGTTCTTATCGATATCCATGTTGGCTCTCCGTGGTGACTGAGCACGGAATACCCGCGCCTGATCATAAGAGCCAGTGGCTGACCCACGAGTGCCGAGTACTGGACGAACGGTGACCACCAACGTCGGTCAGCCCAGGGAGGATTTGAGTCGTCGGAAACTGCCAAACGTTGCCTCGGAGCGTGCTTGCTCCAGCACACTCATGGGCATCGGCTTGCGCACGACGTTGATCACCGGCTTCTGCACCACCGTGCGCTCAAGCGTCGCCAACCGCTCATCGCTGGGCGGCACACCGAAGTATTCTCGATAACACTTGGAAAAGTGCGGCGTCGATACAAAACCGCAGAGCACCGCCAATTCGACGATAGAGATGGGCGTCTGCTTGAGCAATTGGCGCGCGCGGATCAACCGCAGCCGCAGGTAATAGCGCGACGGCGAGCAGTGCAAGTACTTCTGAAACATCCGTTCAAGCTGCCGCCGAGAGAGCTGGACATACTCCGCCAGGTGGTCCAGGTCGATGGGCTCCTCAAGGTTCGCCTCCATCAGCGTCACGATTTCCTGCAGCTTGGGCTGCTGAGTGCCCAGCATGTGCTTGAGCGGTATGCGCTGGTGGTCTTGCTCACTGCGCATGCGTTCGTAGACGAACATGTCTGAAATGGCTGCTGACAGTTCATGCCCGTGATCCAGGCCGATCAAGTGCAGCATCATATCCATCGGCGCCGTGCCCCCTGAACTGGTGAGGCGGCCGCGGTCGAGGGTGAACAAGCTTGGGCTGACAGTCACTCGCGCAAACGCTTCTTGAATCGCGGCCAGCCACTCCCAGTGAACGCTGCACTCAAAGCCATCCAACAGCCCTGCCCTGGCCAATACCCAACTGCCGGTACAGATGCCGCCCAAGCGTTTGGAGTAACGCGCCTGCGCGCGCAGCCACTTGACCAGCTCGGGGGTTACCGTGTTTTGAATGCCCGTCCCGCCGCACACGAAGATAATGTCGGCCGACGGGGCGGCATCCACCGAGCTGTCCGGCGTGATGGGCACGCCGTCGCTGGCCCAGATGGGCGTGCCGTCGAAACTGGCGGTGTACCAACGATAGAGCTCCTGCCCCGACAATTGGTTGGCCATGCGCAGCGGCTCGACCGCCGACGCCAATGAGATCAGCGTGAACCGGTCCAACAACACAAACAGGATGCTGGTCACAGGTCGTGCATTCATGGCGGCGAAACCATCGAAAGTGGGCTCTGCGCGCGCACGGGTTGGCGCGCAGTGATAACCCCCACCAGTGAAATCAGCAACGCCAACCCAATCGTCGAAGACACCTCAAGACGATGCTCTGGCGTCACCAGCATCACCCCCAGCGCGGCGCAAATAAAGGCGATGACCAACCAGGTCAGCCAGGGAAACAGCCACATCTTGAACGTCAGCGTGATATTGCGGCGCTGCATAAGCTTGCGCATACGCAGTTGCGAAATGGCGATCACCAAGTACACCAACAACGCGATCGCCCCGGAACTGGCCAGCAGGAACTGGAACAGCCCGGCCGGCATGAAGTAGCTGAGCAACGTCACGCCAGCCCCCAGCACGGTACTGGCGATCACCGCGGCCCTAGGCACGCTGGCTGCCGACGTCTTTTTCATCAACGTGGGCGCATCGCCGCGTTTGCCCAGGGAATACAACATACGCGAGGCAATGTAGATAGAGGAGTTCATGCAACTGGCCACGGCAATCAGCACGACACCGTCGACCAGCAACTTGGCATGGGGAATATTCATCAACTCCAGTGCCCGTTGATAGGAACCGACGGACGCCAGCAAAGGGTCATTCCAAGGCACCACGGAAATCACCACGAAGATCGACAGCACATAGAACACGCCGATACGCCACATCACCGAACGTGTGGCGCGGGCGATATTCTGCGCGGGGTTGCTGGACTCCGCTGCGGCGATGGTGACCGCCTCCGTTCCGATAAAGCTGAACATGATGGTAATGAACGCGCCCACGACCGCAGACATACCGTTCGGGGCAAAACCGCCATGCTCCTCCATCAGTCGACTCAAGCCACTGGCCTCCCGCTCGGGAATCCAGCCCATCAGCACGGCGCCACCCAGGCCGATAAAGCCGATGATCGCCACGACCTTGGCCATGGCAAACCAGAACTCGAATTCTCCGTACTTGGAGACACTGAACAAATTGGTGACCACTAACAAAAAGATCGACAACAAGGCAAACAGCCAAGCGTCGATCTGGGGAAACCACTGGTTCAAGATATGCCCGGCGGCCAGGGCTTCGATCGGTATCACCAGCACCCAGAACCACCAGTACAGCCAGCCAATCGTAAACCCGGCCCAGCGGCCGATGGCCTGGTCGGCATAGGTCGAGAAGGAGCCGGTGTCCGGATTGGCCACCGCCATCTCCCCCAGCATGCGCATGACCAGCACCACCAGCAGCCCGGAAAAAAAATACGCCAGCATGACTGCAGGGCCCGCCGCCGCAATCGCATGCCCGGACCCGACAAACAACCCAGCACCGATAATGCCGGCGATGGAGAGCATGGTGACATGACGCGGCTTGAAGCCCTGCGCCAGTTGGCCGTTCGAATCCTTGGAACTCAGGCTATTCATCGTTCTTTTTATTCTCTGTGATCGACGTTAAGACGTGCTGACCAGAGGGTCAGGCGATCATCATTTCTCAATGACGGGTCACAGTACGCGGCATACCACTGGCCAAAATAGCCTCATTGCGTCATCCAGGCGCCTGATATCGACATTGGCGTCACGCGCAAGCGCTCGATCCAATGCCCACTCCCCAGCCTATTGGATCCAAATTTATTGGAACGCTGGCGCTTCTCGGGACTCTTCTAGAACAGAGCGCGAACAGCGCCGGATAAAGGCTTATAGCCAGCAAGTGCTTGTGTGTGGAGTATGGAAAGTGGTCGATATCAGCAAAGAAATGCCCACCGGCGTGAAGCGCCAGGCAGACAAAATCATGACTGAAATTCAAAAAGCTGGCTCGATGATCATGGCCGTAAAGGCCGGAGCACGGGCGGACGGTTTTGTTATAGGGTTATTGTGCTCGGGCAGCATTACAGATGACACGGCGCAATGGCTTCAGGCGCAATTCGATGCGGCAACCGAACAAAAGCTCAAGGAGCTCTCGGTATGGTCTGCGCCGCAGCATTGAGTCTAAAAAGGGAGAACATTGATCACCGTCGCCGCGACGTATGACTCGTCCGCTACCAAGTCTTCGACTTACTCAAGATACAGGGTTGTTCTTTCAAGCAGTTAGTTTGCCTCTAACTGCTGATTCGCGGTTGCCAACATCGCCTCGCAGATAACCCGGCGCAAGCGTGGCCGGAGCAACGATGCCCTACGCCACACCGCCAACGCCAACGACCCCTCCCCCGTTTGTTGCGCCGTCCCCAGAGTTACTCCTTTTTTTGTCGGCCAACGATACGCAGATTTTCCACGAAATTCCGAACGGTCACGGACTTCTCCCGGGGCCTGAAAACCAGCGCGATCGTCGTCTTCAACGTCTTGTGCCTCAACTTTTGATAGGTGACGCCGACCGCATGGATCTGGCGGATAGATGCAGGAATCAACGTCACGCCAAAACCTGCAGCGACCATATTCACCGTGGAAGATAGCTGTGGCGACTCCAATTCGATTCGCGGGGAAAATCCGGCCGATCGGCAGGCGCTGATGATCGAGTCGTAGAGGTCCGGCCCGATTGAACGGGGAAAAATGATAAAAGGGTCGCAAGCGAGTTGCGCGAGTTCCACGCTCCGCAATCGGCCCAACGGATGACCGGTAGGCAATACCGCAACCATCTCCTCTTCGACCAAAGGAACTGTTAGCAGCTCTGCGCAATTGAGGGGTAAGCGGACGATGGCACAGTCCATCTGGCTATTGACGACTTTATCCAGCAGCGCGGTGCTGTTGCTTTCTTCTGTCTTAATCAGGACACCCGGGTAGCTTTGGCGAAACTGCCGAAGAGTCGTTGCCACCAACGGATGGAACACCGTTGAGCCAGCGAATCCAATTGAGAGATGACCGCTCTCCCCCCGAGCGGCCTTCTTGACATGCTCCAAGGCGTCGTTGGCTTCGTCCAGCACCCGCTTCGCGTGCTCCTTGAAGATGACGCCCGCTTCGGTCAACTCAACGCGACGCGGATAGCGCATGAAAAGCTTGGTGCCGATTTCCTTCTCGAGCTTAAGAATCTGCTGACTCAACGGCGGCTGTGCAATGCCGAGCCGTTCTGCGGCCAGGGTGAAATGAAGGTGCTCGGCGACGGCAAGGAAGTACCGCAGTTGGCGAAACTCCATGGTTGATCCTCCGCAGACTGATAGTGGGCGTCCTTGGGATCATACGCTCCAAGACGAATATCGTCTTGAAGATGCAATCACGAAGTATTGGATCGAATGGGTGTGCGTTCTTACGATAACGGCCATGCACTCCAGCGAATAGCTTTCTGACACCGGCTGGAGTGTCCTGGCACTGCGTGACATGTGCCCGATGAACTCAATCAAGGAATCATCTATGTCTGCCGTTCCCGAATGGGCGCCCGCCGCTTCTGTTAAACCTGGCAGCGATCATAGCCATCTCGTTTCCAATCTCGCAGCAATCGTCGGGAAGAAGCATCTTTTGACCGGCGAAAGCAAGACCCGCCGCTACCGCACGGGATTTCGCTTCGGTACAGGCCGGGCACTGGCCGTCGTGCGGCCCGGGTCGCTGGTTGAGCAATGGCGTGTGCTGAAGGCGTGCGTCGAGGCAAACGTCATCGTGATCTCACAAGCATCCAATACAGGGCTGACCGGGGGCTCGACGCCAGATGGGGACGACTACGACCGCGACATCGTCATCGTCAGCACCTCGCGCATGAAGACCATCTACTTGATCGAGGGTGGCAAGCAGGTAGTCTGCTTGCCCGGCGCGACGCTAGACCAGCTTGAACGCGCGCTTCAGCCCATCGGCCGTGAGCCCCATTCGGTCATAGGCTCAAGCTGCATCGGCGCTTCGGTGTTCGGCGGCATCTGCAACAATTCAGGCGGTGCTCTGGTGCAGCGCGGGCCGGCCTATACCCAGATGTCGGTGTTCGCGCGTGTTGACGAAGCCGGCCGCCTGCACTTGGTGAACCACCTTGGCATCCGCTTCCAGGGAACAGAGGAGGATGTGCTCGCGAGCCTGGATGCGGGGAAAATTTCCGATGACGACGTTCTTCATGACGCAGGCGTCGGCCACGATCATGCCTATGTCGAACACGTCCGTGAGATCGATGAGCCGACCCCGGCCCGCTTTAATGCAGATCCTCAGCGACTCTATGAATCGTCAGGGTCGGCCGGAAAAGTCATGGTATTCGCTGTGCGCCTGGACACCTTTCCGATCGAAAAGAACCCGCAGGTCTTTTACATCGGCACCAACAAGACTGAGGAACTGACCGACGTTCGCAGGGCCGTACTGGCCAAGTTCAAGCACCTGCCCATTTCAGGTGAATACCTGCACCGCGACGCCTTTGAGATCGCCGAGAAGTACGGCAAGGATACGTTCCTGATGATCCATTACCTCGGTACGGCGCGACTGCCGGGGCTGTTCGCACTCAAGGCCCGGTTCGACGCGCTCTTCGATCGCATTCCTTTCCTACCGTCGCATTTGACGGATCGCATCATGCAAGCGGCCAGTCATCTCTTTCCGCGTCATCTACCGGCACGGATGATGGACTTCCATAAGAAATATGAGCATCACCTCCTATTGAAAGTAACCGCCGAGGGCGCAGATGAGGCGCGAGCTTTCCTCAAGGGCTATTTCTCCAAGACTCGCGGGAGTTTCTTCGAGTGCACGCCGGAAGAAGGCGAAAAAGCCTTTCTGCATCGCTTCGCAGCTGCAGGTGCAGCCAATCGCTACCGCGCCGTACATACCCGATCCGTGGAGAACATTCTGGCGCTGGACATCGCCCTGCCACGCAATGAACGTAGCTGGTTCGAACAGCTGCCGGCAGAGATCGAAGAAGCGATCATTCTCAAGCTCTACTACGGCCATTTCCTTTGCCATGTCTTCCACCAGGACTACATCGTGAAAAAGGGGAACGACTGCATGGCCATCGAACATAAAATGTGGAAACTGCTGGATCGCCGGGGCGCCGAATACCCGGCCGAGCACAACGTAGGCCATCTGTATAACGCCAAACCAGCGTTGCGTAATCACTACGTGAACTTGGACCCATGCAACTGCTTCAACCCAGGCATCGGTCACACCTCCAAGTTCGCGTTCTACCGGGACCCGGAAATGCGCAATTGATGATGCCGACCATGGCGGCAACATGGGCGGGCAAGCGCATCCGATTGGAGGTGCCTGCGAAGCCGATTGGGTGGTCAGACCTTCCGAGGTCGCTCGATGAGTCGCGAGTCAGGGAGCAGATGGATCTGCAACGCACAGCAGTGCTATCAGTTCAGACGCCAAGGCGGCCGCTTCGTGTCGATAGTTTTTGTTCCAGCAGCATGACCAGTCATCGGGTCTTCCCTGCTCATCCCAGTGCGCCAACGCAAGCCCGTTGATTATCTCCAGTTCGAACCAAAGGCGCTGCCAAGCGACAGCGTCTTGGACCAAAGCAATGTCTTGCCACAGGAACTCGGTTTGCGCGACAAAAGCCGACCATGCGAACAGATCCTCTGATGCTCGTTCGCCGCGGTTCAGCCAATACTTTCGGACACCAAAAGACCGACTCCCAGTGTTCGTGTTGGCAGACATAAGTTTGTACTCGTCGATATTCTTATAAAACATCCACGCCGGGATAGTGATCCGCAGGTGGATGGTAATCGGGATTCTCAAAGCGGCTGTTGTTGTAATGAGTTTTGGCCGTCGGCCCTTCGCCCTTGTACGTCACTTGTGTATTTGGAGTGAGATGCCACCCGTCTCCGTCCTTGTCGCGCTCGATCAGCGACGGGTACATGGTGCAAGTGCCCGTCGAACCTGATGTCAGCCTGAACTGGTAAAAGCGCCCAGCTTGGGGCGTGAACTTCGCCGTGACGTAGCAGGATTGCGTGCGACCTCCCTCCCAGAGCATCCCAACGTGCGTTTCGATGCCTGGTCGGATCTGAGTTTCGTAGTAGTCCGACGTGAGGTTTTGCCCTGCTTTGGGCATCCCCTCATCCCGCGTCTGGATGAACGGAAGCGGCCCACTGCGAATTACTCCACCGGAACGTTTACCGTCTTGGTATTGATACAGATCGGCATGCTGAGTGAAGTTGACGATGCGTATCCAGGCGGGGTTGGACTCGTGTTCGGGTGCAGTGAAGTAATCGGTGTGTGGGAAATACTGGCAGCCTGCGAACAGCGGAAGGGTCAGCAGGCAGAGGGTGGCGCGTATCGACATGGAGCCTGTCCTTTTGCGGAGTCAGGGTAGAGACCACAAGAAAGGAGGAGCATTGCATAACAGATGAAAATCGCATCCTAGAAACCAAAGGTCTAGCGCCGTGACGCGCTTGAAGATCGGCTTCAGAATGAAGTCGCGATAGCCTGGGCGAGCTGCATGTCCGACATAAGTGGCGTGGTGTGCTTCGAGCGGTAGTACCGGGATGCTTGTTCAAACTGAGCGCCGCGTATTTCGCCGTCGGAACCGATGAAGGCTAAGGCATCGGTCTTGGCCGCTTTGAATGTCTTGGGCGGCTCGGTCGTCAGCGAAGTTATTCCGCCAATCAAGATGGTAGGTAGGAATGTGGTAATCATCAGCCCTTTATCGATAGGGTTGGCGTTTTCTGCAGCCACTGCCTGAGTACCGACTAGCGCCAATATGGCGATCGCCAGGGGCGTCCATGAATTCATTGTTGAAGCTTCCATTGCGATCAAAGGGTGTCACCCTAACAGAGTGATGGACACCTATAACAATAGCCCAGCACTTCGCCGGGCTCGATGGCAGGTGCCTATGCTGCTACCCGCCAAGGCATTACGCACCACAAGCACCCGGATCTTTGTAGGCTTCGCACCAGGCGGCCTTCAGAAGGACTCTGCATTCGGCGTCATATTTTTCACGTAGCTTGGCAGTGCCAGCTGGCGTCATCGGCCCGGGTATCTCTTTGCGCAAGTCCACCAATTTTTGCGCAACGTCATCCTGAGCTTTCGGGGTATCGCCAGCATGCACCAGCAGTGCATAGAAGGCTCTTGAGGACTGCTTGCGGCTTAAATCGGGTTGGTCACCCGCTACTGAAAGCAATTCGTAGTAGGCCGCGCAATGGATGCCTCGGTCATTTTGCGTTTCAGCGTGGGCGGGCAAGGAAATGCTGGTGAAAATGGCCAAGAAGGCCAGCGGCATCAGGGATGTGCGCATTAAAACGAGTCCATTCGAGGGGGGGCTGAATCTTATCAGTTCAGGAGAATGGAAACAAAAAGCTCGGGGCTCGACCGTGCTTAGTGAATCTGTATCACTCCTTGATTCGGCTCCATGCCTGTAATCCGTAATACTCAATCAACGCCAAATTGCTATTGCCCTGGAGAACGGTATCTGCCCAAACACACACGATACTTAGCGTGGGGTTTTGCTTGCACTGCAAGGAGCGATTTGGATTACCACCAGCGCCGTAGACATCTCCAGCCTATGCCACCAAGGACCGCTTGGCCATGGGCACCGTGATGGTGAAGGGCACACCCTACGTGATCGTCGACATCTGCCTGCAGATGCAAAAGCCGTCCGAGCCGTACAAGGCCGATGGCTTCCCGGCCGACTACTTCATCAGCCACGGCGCCGACGGCAAGCCGTTCACCAAGACTGGTGCACATGTGCGGCAGTGGCATTGGCCCGCCGCCGATGGCAGCGCTGGCACGGGCCAATGACCCGTGTTGCACGGAGCAATGCCAAGCGCGCGCGGCTTGATAATCAGCTTGAACCAGGCGGAATTCCGTCCTTGTTGAAGTCCTTCAAGCGTTTGCGCTCTTCCTCGGTGGAGTGCGCCGGGGTTTCCTGCTCGGGCTCTTTGTTCTTTTCTTCAGTCATCGCTACGTCCTCGGGTGGTAGCTGTTTCGGCACTTGGTGGGATCGGCAGTTCAATCAATCTACTCCACTGCCGGACATGGCCCGGCAAGGGATGCCGTATGACTTAAGAAAACCTGATGGGGCCGACCAGTAGTGCTGGTATATCAGACTGGTTTAGGCTGCTTTCATTTGTCGAGATCTACCAACTCGCACATTCGCTCTCCTAACATTCCACGCAACCACGCACCATGAAACTCAATATTTTCCAGAGAAGTACCGTCCCCTACACAATGCTCAAAAAACTTGCCCTTCGCTCCGCGATACGCGACGCGAAAGTGTCCATCATGAGCAGACGATGTCATCACATAAGGGCGGATGGAGATGATCTCGCTAAACGGTACGTGTACTTGAACGGGGCTTCGACAACGACGAGTTATGGTGAGGGTCAGCCGCTGCTGGTATTCGTCGAACGTGAATGCCTGCACTTGAGGCTCAGAGACAACCCAGGCAAAGAACGCACCAATGAACACTGCACTGACCAGTATTAACAGAATGAAGGATGACGCCGTGAGGCTCTCGCCTTGGTTAGGCTGCACACCATGAATGACGTCCTGCCCTGAAAAAAGGTACATCGCTAGTCCGTAGCCCGGTAAAAGCAGAAGTAGCGCAAGAGAGAAGCCAAAAACACCCATACCGTTGTTTCCGATAATTGGTATTTCGGGGCCGTAATACCAAATAGGCGGGTGGGCAGCCCTGAGCCCGCCAGCATTGGTTGCCGTGGCGCTAGCGGATTTTTGATGATTCATCTGGCCGTCTCGAGGGATTGCAGCGCAGACGTTAGCACTATTACCGGACAGTCTGGAACGGATCACAGGGCTTTCTCATCGCGCTCTGCCCTTCGACTACTCACGTCACCCCGCAATAACCATACTGGTTTGCCTACTCGCTCTCATCCTGGGTTAGCCCAACGTTGATGGCTGGGCTTGTGGTGGCCAGGCCGGGCATGAGTCCCGCGTGGTTACGGTGCAGGTGCCGGCAACTCCTGGCACCACTTGATGGAACGCAACGCTTCCTCGCCAGGCACAAGCGCGTAGCGCGAGTAAAACATTGTTCCACTGAAACGACGGCCGTCGACTTCACCCAAGGTCTGCCCATCCGTGTAGTCAGAGGTGCTAAGTTGATCGGCGATGTAATACACCTTTCCATTTTCGACGGTGATATCGAAACGCTGGTTAACCATACCGCTGATGATGGGTGGCGAGGTGGAGGCGACGCTGTGCTTGCCGGCAGGAATACCGGCCTTGAAAAAACTACCGGAAGGCAAGCTGCCGATGGCGCGGCCATCGACCTCAATGGTCGGGGCCACGCCGCTACCGATGCTGGCCGAGGTGCGATAGAAGTACACCGTGGCCTCATCCGCACGGGGTTCAGCCGGTGATGTGAAGAACGGTTGACCTTTGAGGTCCGGACCGCTGATGCAGCCGGTCAGTGAGGCCAGGGCTGCGAACAGGCCGACCCAGAGTAGCGTACAGCGCTTCATGGCATGGAACTCCTTGAACGTGGATCAACGGCCGTCGGGTTGGATGACTGTCACCGCTACCGAATTCAGATCTTGCACAGCCCTTTACCGAAGTCAGTGGCATCAGAACTCGGCCAAGGCGCAAAACCGCTCTTCGGCGTCAGATTCACGATGTTGCGGTCCTTGAGCATCGGGTACTTACGCTTGAGCGCCTGCACCGTGTCCTCGGCGTTGTTCACGTTGGACAGGCAAAAGCGCAGGGCATCGGCGCGCAGATCGCCGATATAGAGAGTTTCCCCGGCCTTCACAGAGAAAACCGCAGGCACAGGGCGCGGCATCGATTTTCCTGAGTAATACACGTAATGCCACTGCGTGTACTCATACTCGCCAGGCGGCACTTCATACATGAAGTAATGGCCCAACAAAGAGGGTGATGGCTGATCATCTTCATTGCCCAGCGTCGTCAGCCGTATTGCGGTACCGGGTGCTCCCTGTTGGTCGATTTCAACCACCAGCCCATGGGGCTGCATCATCGGAAAGCTCTCACCAATCGAACCCATGATGATCGCCTTACTCGGGTCCGGTGCGTGCCTGCCGTCGTAGCGTGACGTAGCGCACCCGGACAGAAGGGCCGCGCAAAGTGCGCCCGTAACCCAGACAAGACGTTTACTGCTGACTTTCCCTAGCATTGGTCTTTTTTCCGATCAGTAATCTTGCAGTTTGTAGATCCCAGCCGAGCGAACCGAAAACGCATACATAGTCCCATGTTGCCGGCTCGTTCGAGCCTATTGTCCGCCAAGAAAAAGCCGTGCCGGTAATGGATAGGTTGTATGCCTGGATAATCGCCCAGCGTGACGCTGTGCCCGAAGGTTGGGCTATCAGCAGGGCGTTCGATTGTAACTTAAAACCCTGGGCAGGACTGTCCTTCTAACTCGATAACAGCGCCGTCCACATTGACAACAACTGGGCTGAGAACCGGATTGACCGTGGGCTGTTGGGCGCTCGAACTGGCTGTGTGAATCGCCCCGGATTTTTAAACACACCTTGCAATCTCATCCAGGGTTTCGCATCGCCCGCAGAAACCAGGTCGAACGTGCCGGTAAGGGTGTGAATCTGCTCAAGCAATGCCACAACTTGCGGTGACAAAGGAACGAAGTTTACATCCCCCGCCATTTTCGTTCCCCGTGTTGAGTGGCGTACCTCGTGAAGCTCGGGTCGCGTATCCGGGCTCTCCCACAACCCGTGTTTGAGGTCGAACCCGCACCAGCGGGAGAAACGCAATCCACTGGATCGAACAAACACATGCAACGACAACATAAGCGTCAGCCGGGTCAGCTCTCCTTCGGTTTTGGTTTTGGCTTTGCGTTTGTGTTCTACAGGGTCTATGCCATCTGCGCGCATCAGCTAGTCCAATTACGGGCTAGCTTCCGGGGGAGGTCAGCCCTTCCCGGTTATCTGGCTTTACATACCTGAGGCGCCAGCCTTTACGGCCATTGGGCTGGACAAGCAAGTACAGACCGTCACCGTCGAGCAGCTTGTAGGGACGCCCCTAGGCTTGGCTAAGCGGCAGGCAGAATCAGTAAGCGGAGCAGTTGTGCGCGACATAAGGGTACTCTCCTTAATCGAACCAATTACTACCCCTAAAATCACCCCTAAAACGGCTTGATTTCAGCAAACCGGACCAGCAACCGACAGAATGCAAAAACTAAAAAACCCGCCAGAAGGCAGGTTTTTCAAGGCTTCCACGGAGCTCGAAAGCTCTCAGTGGAATGTAAGATGGTGCCCGAAGCCGGAATCGAACCGGCACGCCCTTACGAGCGGGGGATTTTAAGTCCCATGCGTCTACCAGTTTCGCCATTCGGGCGGTAGCGCGGTGCAGCAGGGTTCGGAATATATAGACCCGAGCGCGTCGATGCAAGGTCGAGTGGCGGCTTTATGAAACAAACCCCGAATGAAAAAACCTGACAGATCAGTGATCTACACCCTCCCCCAGGCACGTCCACAGCGGTAGTTCAATCTGCGTTTGCGTTGTTCTTGATATATATCAAGCAGGCCCTGGTCATTCACTCACACATTAGAGCCAGCAGTCGCGCCATCGCCCTCGATGGCTGCAGAAACGTTGGTTTTTGTGGAGGCTTCCATGGCTACGCACCTGCAAGACACTCAACCCATCGCGCCGACGACTGCCCCACAACCGCTTGCGGGGGCTTTGCAAAAGGTCGAGCCAAAGCGCTTATCCCTGAGCCTGTTGATCGCTCTGGTGGTCGGGTCAATGATCGGCAGCGGCATATTCAGCTTGCCGCAGAACATGGCCGCCAGTGCCGGGGCCGCGGCGATTCTGATTGGTTGGCTGATTACTGGCATCGGCATGCTGTCATTGGCGCTGGTCTACCAGACGTTATCCAACCGCCAACCGGCGCTGGACAATGGCGTGTTCGCCTACGCCCGCGCACTGGGCGGTGAATACCTGAGCTTCAATTCCGCGTGGGGCTACTGGATCAGTGCCTGGATCGGTAACGTTAGTTATCTGGTGATTCTGTTCGCTGCGCTGAGCTACTTCTTCCCGTTGTTCGGCGAAGGCAATAATAAAGCGGCGATCCTTGGCGCCTCGGTAGTGCTGTGGGCCTTGCATTGGATGATCCTGCGCGGCATGCGCACCGCCGCGCGGGCCAATGCGCTGACAACGGTGGCCAAGATTGTGCCGTTGCTGCTGTTTATCGGCCTGGTGATCGCCGCCTTTCAGCGCGAGACATTCAGTGTCGATTTCTGGGGCGCGCCAGCGCTGGGCAGTACCCTCGACCAAGTCAAGAGCACCATGCTGGTCACGGTGTGGGTGTTTATTGGCATTGAGGGGGCCAACGTGTTCTCTGCCCGCGCGGCGGAGCGAGCGAATGTCGGTCGCGCCACGGTCTTGGGGTTTCTGATCACTCTGGTTCTGTTGATTGCCGTGTCGCTGCTGTCGCTGGGCGTTCTGAAGCAGCCTGAGTTGGCGACCCTGAAAAACCCATCGATGGCCGGTGTGCTTGAGGCTGCGGCTGGGCCCTGGGGCGCGGTGCTGATCAGTGTCGGTTTGATTATTTCGGTGGGTGGCGCCCTGCTCGCCTGGACGCTGCTGGCAGCGGAATCGATCTTCACCCCAGCCAAGGAAAAGGTCATGCCGGGTGCGCTGGCGGTGGAAAACAACCAAGGCGTGCCAGCCCATGCGTTGTGGATCACCAACGGTTGCATCCAGCTGTTCCTGCTACTGACGCTCTACTCAAGCGCGAGTTACCTGGCGCTGATTTCCCTGGCCACCTCGATGATCCTGCTGCCGTATCTGTTCAGTGGTCTGTATGCCCTGAAGATGGCCTGGCAAGGCCAGACCTATGCCGGGCACCGCGCCCTGCAACTGCGCGACATGGCCATCGCGGCCGTGGCCACGCTGTATTGCCTGTGGCTGCTGTACGCGGCCGGGCCCAAGTACATGTTGCTCAGCGCGTTGCTGTACGCCCCGGGTTCGTTGATCTACCTGGGCACTATGAAAGCGCGCCAAGGCCAACCGCTCAACGGCCCCGAAACCGGGCTGCTGATCATCATCTGGGCGGCCGCTGCGTATGCGGGCTGGATGCTGTGGTCCGGAGCGCTGAGCTTATAGCCGCTTGTGTTCTGTCTTGGTAAGCCGTGGGCAGGTTGCCCGCCGCTTACCGTTCATTCGAAGAGGAGTACCGCAATGAGCAATTCCGCGAAGAAAATGCCGGTAACTACCGAAAAGAAAGGCACCCAGCATCCGTTGTCCGCCGACCTTTGGCGCCCGCTGGAGAAACTGCGCCAGCAGGTGGACCACTTGTTCGACGACTTCAACCGTAGCCCCATGCCGTCCCCCTTTGGGCGCGGGCTGTTCGATGTCGAACCGTTCTGGCGCCGCGAGCTGATCGGTCACGGCACGCCTGCCGTGGATATCACCGAGAAAGACAAAAGCTACGAAATCACCGCCGAACTGCCCGGCATGGATCAGAAGGACATCGAGATCAAACTGTCCAACGGCAGCCTGATCATCCGGGGTGAAAAGCAGGCGGTCAAGGAAGAAAAAACCCAAGGCTACCACCTCAGCGAACGTCACTACGGCGCCTTCGAACGGGCGTTCAACCTGCCCAAAGGGATCGACGCCGACAAGATCGACGCACGCTTCAGCAAAGGCGTGCTGAGCATTTCGTTGCCGAAAAAAGCCGAAGCCATGAAGGCCGATAAAGTGGTGCCGATCAAAAACAACTGAGGTTTAGCCACGGTGCCCCTTGCCGATCTCTCGCCAAGGGGCTTTTTTTTGCACGGTTACAGGCTCGATCAGCGGCACCGTGACGGCGGTTGGACCAACAGCAGGTTGCACGGCGTACGGTTAAGCACGCGTTCGGCGGTGGAGCCCAGCACACCGTCGGTGCCGAGCGCCGCCGCGCCCAGTACCAGTGTGTCGAAAGCATTGCAACGGGCGAACCGAGTGATCTCCTGGTGCGGCACACCGTTGAGGTCATGTTGACGCTCACGCTCGATGCCGTAACGCTCGGTCAGCCCTTCCAGCGCTTCGTGCTGGGCGTCCCGCACGGCTTTTTTGAAGTGCGTGTCCAGGCTACGGGTCGGTACGCTCATGGGACTGTCGCCCAGAACGGTCCAACCGCTGACATTGCACAGGTGCAACGCAGCACCACATGGCGCCGCCACGGCCTGGGCCAATTCGAGGATGCGTTCGTTCAGGCCCCAGGTCATGTCTTCGAGATGGGACAGGTCGACACTCGCCAGCACCTTCAGAGGTTTAGGTGGCGTGGCCTGGGTGACCAGATACAACGGCGCCGAACCCCTGCGCAGCAGCCAGCTATCCAACGGGCGATGAAACGCACGGTCCAGTGCGGGCACATACAGGCAGTCGGTAAGTACCAGATCGGCTTGGAAGCAGTTCACATATTCAACGACCCGCGCCGCATCTGCGGCGCTGCCCACGTCATGCTTGAACGCGTCAACACCCTCCAACCTCAGGATCTGCAACGTGGCATGGGTGGCATGGGCCAGCGAATGGGCGCGTAAAAAGGCAGGTGTGTGGGCCGTGTCGGTCGATGCAAGCAACAGAACTCGACTAAGCGTGAGCATCCCATACTCCGGCAAACCAAGACCTGAGCAGTGCGTGTGGTGGGCTCGCTCTGCCGTTGAACAGGTGTATCCGGCAAAGCGCCAACCTCAGTATCGAGTGCTCGTTCGCGCAGGTGCTGATTTTTATCAAGTAAACCCACCGAACTGACTGGACGGGTGCATAGGAGTTAACCCAGCCACTCGAGCGAATTCGCCGATAGCTTCTCCTCAATCCATTCGGCCGGACTTCTTTTCCGCTCGTCGGTTTATCTCAGGAATGACAGCAATAGGCTGGTAAGGCATGACGCAGTACCTAGACTTGATCGGTGATCATTGGGGAGGCACGCCACTTGCCGGATACTCAGCCCATCAGCGTTCAGCACCTCAAGTCAGCCTGCTCCCAATGCAGCGTCGTTGAGCTGTGCCTGCCGATCAGCCTCTCCAGCCAGGAAGTCGATCGCCTGGACGAGCTCATCGTGCAACGCTTCAGAGTCAAAAAAGGCACGGCCTTGTACCGCGCCGGCGACCCCTTGCGCTCGCTTTACGCGATCCGCATCGGCTCATTCAAGACCAGTATTGTTTCAGTGGACGGCCGTGAGCAGGTTACCGGTTTCCAGATCCCTGGAGAGATGCTGGGCCTGGACGCCATCAGCGCCGACGAACACGCATGCAGTGCCGTCGCCCTCGAAGACAGCGAAGTCTGCCCCATGCACTTCGCGCAGTTGGAAAAGCTCGCACAAACCCTGCCCTCCCTGCAGCACAACCTCAATCGGTTGTTGAGCCGGGAAATCGTGCGCGACCACAGCATGCTCATGCTGTTGGGCAACATGAATGCCGACGAACGTCTGGCCGCTTTTTTGCTGAACTTGTCGCAACGTCTGAGTGCGCGCGGTTATTCCGGCACACGCTTCGTGTTGAAGATGCGCCGCGAGGAGATCGGCTCCTACCTGGGTCTGCGCCTGGAAACCGTGTGCCGCAGCATCGCCCACCTGCGCGACTTGCGGCTCGTCACGATCAACAGCCGCAATGTCGAGGTCCACGATCTGTGCGGGCTCACGCAGCTCGTTGCCGGTTGTCATCGTCCACCGACGTTCTGAACCCACCTGCGCTGCGCTACAACGTTTTGCCCGGTTTGATCGCCAACACGCTGCACGGCGCCCGCTGCAAGAGCAATTCGGCGGTGGTGCCCAGCAGTTTGTCCAGGCCGCCATGCTGCACGGTGCCCATCACAATCACATCGGTGTGATGGGCCTCGGCGAATTCACAGATGCGCGGTACGGGGGTGCCTTCCAGGAAGTGGCGATGTTGCGGCGGCACACCGTGGCGTTCGGCCAAGGCCGCGAACGCTTCCTCCTGGGCCGAACCCAGTGCTTCATAGATCCCGGTGGCCAGGGGCAGTACACCGACGCCCATGTCCATGGCATAGGCGGCTGTCCAGTCATACACATGCACCAGTTCAAGGGTGGCCGCACATTCGGTCGCCAGTTTTCGCGCAGCGGCGATAATCTGGTCGTTGAACACGGTGTCCTGTTCTTCACTGCGCAGCACATCGACAATTGCCAAGACTTGGCGAGGCCGTGGTCGCGCGTCCCCGGTGACCAAATGCACCGGCGCCGGGCAGTCGCGCAGCAATTGCCAATCCAGCGGGGTGAAGAACACCCGCTTCAGCCCGGAATCGTCCTCGGCGTCTTTGATAATCAACGCCAGCGACAGCTCGTTGACGAAATGCAGGATCTCTTCATAGGGATGCTGCACCCACACCACTTCGCTGGTCACTGTCAGGCCCTGTTCACTCAGCGCCTGCGCCTGGGCTGCCAGCCATTGGCGATGGGTGTGCAGATAGCCTTCGCGCGCCTGGCGAACCTGCTCGGGAGCGAACAGCCCGGCAAAGGCCAAGGCCTGCAGGTAATCGAACGCAACGATATGCAACGGTAATTGCATCGCCTTCGCCAGCGCCGCGGCACGCTCGAACGCAGGTGTGCGCGTCATGGTTTGGGGGGCGATCAACAGTAAACGGGCGGACGCAGACATAAAGCACCTCGGCACGCGGCCAGTGGGTGAGTGATAGCCCAAGGGTGCGCGTTCCCAGCGGGGACACCTTGACCTTTATCAGTAACGCTGCGGTTTTCTGGCGCGCGAGCCCATGCGGCAAAATGGCACGGCGAAGCGCTTTTACTTCGGCGCCCGACTGCGGCTAAATATCCGCCCCCTTTGTGCGACTGCTGTGATGGCCACGTTCCGACGCCTCAGCCCCTGGATCGCCTGCCTGGCCTTGCTGCTGAACCTGCTGGCCATGCCGCTGAGTCGCGCCATGCAGCCGCCGGACATGCGCCTGATGCTGTGGGGCGGATTCTGCTCCGGCGGCACCGCGAACACCTTGCCGTCCGGCATCGACAAACTGCTCGCTCCGCTCAAGTCTGGCCCCGCGACCAGCCCCATGCACCACGCCGACTGCTGCTGCGGGCACGCGGGCCTGGCCGCGTTGCCGTCGGACTACTACCGCCACTACCTGCCACGCTTCGCGCCGGATATCGCCTTCGACGCGCCGCTGTTACCTTCGCTGCACCCCAGGGTGCGCTGGCCGAGCCTGAGCCCGCGCGCCTCCCCTGTCGCCTGATCGCCGTCCTACTCCCTGTACTCAGTCGCGCCTGCGCGCGCGGCTCCACGTCTTTGAGAATTTTCCGGTTATCAGGAAGCTTGCCCTATGCCTGCTCCATTCATGCTGCTGCGCGCCAAACGCAGGGCTTTACCGCGCCCGTCCTGGCCATTGCTCTGCATCGGCCTGTTCGCCCTCAACCCGCTGGCCGATGCCAGCGAAACCTCAGCCCTGACCCTGGGCACCGTTACCGTGCAAGGCGACAGCGTTGCCAGCGGCCCACTGAGCACCAGCAGCGTGCTCAGTTCGGTGGATATCCTGGGTGGCGACATACTTGAAAAAATGCCGGTCAACTACAGCTGGGAACTGTTCAACCGCGCCCCGGGGGTGCTGCTCACGCCGTTCAACCAGGGCACCACCTCGGGGAAAATCTCCTTTCGCGGCTTCAACGGCGAAGGCGAAGTCAATGCGGTCAAGCTGCTGATCGACGGCATCCCCAGCAACAGCAACGACGGCAACATGCCGTTTATGGACATGATTTTCCCCCTGGAACTGGACAGTATCGAAGTGGTGCGCGGCACCAGCGATGCGCGCTATGGCCTGAACAACATTGCCGGCAACGTCAATATGTTCACCCGCACCGGCGGTGACTACACCAAGGCGCGTCTGCGCTACGGCAGCTACAACACCCAGGAAACCCAACTGGCCAAAGGCATCGAGGGCAGCAACTGGACCCAGAACTATTTCTTCGCTTACCAGAAAACCGACGGCTTTCGCGATCACGCCAAGGCGGACAAGTTTTCGCTGTCCGGCAAGTGGTTCTACACCCCGGACGACGACCGCTACCGCCTCGGCCTGATCGCCCGTCACTATGAAACCGAGGCCCAGGAGCCCGGCTATTTGAGCGAACAGGACGCGCACCATCACCCGTCCATGACCAACCCCTACAACGCCAGCGACAAAGGTACGCGGCGCATGAATCAACTGAGCGTGCATCTGGAGACGGAGCTAAGCGACACCTTGGCCTGGTCGGCGAAAACCTACCTCAACACCTTCGACGACCGCCGCTGGACCCAATACTGGCGCACCAGCCCCCAACAGGAACGCGACGCCTACGAAACCCATTACGGCGCCCTCACCTCGCTGACCTGGCGGCCTGACGTCAGCTGGCTGTATGACTTCGCCCTTGAAGGCGGCAGCGACTTCCAACAGCAACGCAACACCAGCGAGCGTTATCGCACCCGGGACCGCGCGCGCCTGGCCCAGACCCGCGACCAGCAGTTCGACTTCGACACCTATGGCGCTTACCTGCAGGCCGAGATCAAGCCGTTCGAATCGCTGAAAATCATCCCGGCGTATCGCGTCGACAAAATCCGCGGCAGCTTCACTAACGAAATGACCGGCCTGGACTACGCCATCAATGACTATGGGTTGATCAAGCAGCCCAAGCTCAGCGTGGTCTACTCGCCCTGGTCAGTCGCCAGCCTGTACGCCAACTGGGGTCGCACCTTCCAGGTGGGCACCGGGGCGGCGGCGTATAAGATCCCGCCACGGGACAGCGACCTGGCGCCTTCCATCAACGACGGTTGGGAAACCGGCATCAAGTTCACCCCCACCGCCTGGATGGACGGGCGTATCGCCTATTGGCAACAGGAAGCCAGCGGCGAAGTCAGCCGGCGTTTGAACGACCCCAGCGGCGAGTCGGACAATGTCGGCGAAACCCGACGCTGGGGCTATGACGCGCAGCTGAATCTGCACCCGAACGACCGCACCGAAATGTGGCTGGCCTACGCCTGGCAGTACTCCAAAATTCTCAAACCCAGTGCCACCTCGCCCAATAGCAAGGGCCGGGAAATCGACCACGTCCCCCATCACCTGTACAACGCCGGCGTCAGCTACCAGGCCACCCCGGCCTTGCAGTTGAGCGCGTGGATGAACGGTCAGACCCACTACTATCTGGAACGGGAAAACACCCAGGGCACCTACGGCGGCTATGTATTGATGAACCTGGGTGCCACCTACCGCGTGAGCGAGTCGGTGAGTGTCGACCTGCAGCTCAAAAACCTTACCAATCGCTACTACGAGTACGCCTGGTACGACCCGGACGGTGCCCGCGCCGCTTTGCACTCCCCCGGTGACGGACGTGCGGTGTACAGCGGCGTGACGCTGGATTTTTGAGCCGTGGCGGCGGCGCCATTGTGTGGATGTGTCACACCCCACAAATGCCGCCGATATACGCGGGAGCCAAGGTGACATAGCGCCAGCGCACCTGCATGATGGCGCGCGTGGCAGCCCCACGCCCCCATCGCTTGCCTTTCCATCGCGCACTACAGGGATATTCCGCACATGGCCGTTTCGAATAAATGGTTGATGTCTTCGTTCGCGTACTACCTCGATTTTTTCACCGTTCCCGCTTTCGTGATCTTTGCGCTATGCCTCGCGCCCTTCGAGCCAGGGCTCGCCCTCGTGGGCCTGATGGCCTGGACGCTGGTGGAGTATTCGGCGCACCGTTTCCTGTTTCACTCGCTGTACCGGCGCGAACACTGGACCCACCACGTGGATGTACTGGCCTATATCGGCGTGTCGAGTTGGAAAACCAGCTCGACCTTTGCCGCACTCTTGCTGTTGGCCTGGTACACCGGCCTGGTCTCGGTGTTTATCGGCGCGGTGACCGGCTACTTCTTCTATATCTCGGTGCATTACGTGATGCACCGCCCGCAGCATTGGGCTTATGGATGGATGGGCGGGCTGGTGGCCAATCACGACCTGCACCACCGACAGGGCATCGAGAAGAACTTCGGGGTCTCTTCACCGTTATGGGATCACGTATTCCGCACCTACATCCGCGTCGATCCCGCCCAGCACTAGAGCGCGCCCAACTGCTTCATCAAGGTCAGGTTATCTTCGATATGCCAGTTAGCGGCGATTTTGCCGTTGTCGATCTGATAGATATCGGTGGCAATAAAATCTACCGCCTGGCCACTGCCCTGGCGCTGACCAAAAGTGCCGGTGAAGTGCCCGCGAAAATGCAGATGTACCACCGCGCGGTCGCCGGCGATGATCAGTTGTTCGATTGCGCAACTCAGGTCCGGCACCGCCGCGCGGAAGGCCCGCGACGCCAGCAGCGGACCTTCCGGGCCCTGTTTGCGCCCCTCGGGGGGTGTTTTGTCGACAAAGTTATCCGCCAACGCCTCGCGCGCCAGGCGCTCCTCGCCGGTGTGCCAGAAGGTGTCGTAGCGGCGCGCGACGGTTTCCATCATCGCCTGTTGCTTCGGCGTAAGGCTCTTATCCACCACCAACACAGAGGGTTTGACCAACTCGGTCGTGGCAGCCGCAGCCGCTCCCGAGAGTAGCAACGCGGTAACGGCGATGGCGCAGCGTGAACGGGCAAAAGGTTTCATCGGTTATGTCCTTGAATGAAGGGGTTGGCGCCTTAGATCGTCTCGGTTTCCCGAAGGCTCTGCGGGCTATTGAGGGTGTATTGAGCAATCGCGTCCTTGCGCATAAAAGCAACGCCGGGATGGCTGTTGGCGTAGCGCAGGAATTCATCCCACACCTTGACCATTTGTGGCGTACCGCTGATGCGGTCGTGGGCGCTGATCGACATCATGCGGCGCCGGGTGCCGGCCTCTTCGTAGAGTTGATCGAAGTCCAGCTTGACCTGCTCCAGGAACTGGGACGGCGAATAGTTGCGGCCTTCAATCAGCACAATGTCGTTATTGCGCAGGGTGTAGGGCACCACCACGAAATCCTTGCCGTTGACCTGCTCGATAAAGGGCTCATCGCGGCTCACGTCATCGATGTGGTAGACGTAGCCCAGCTCTTGCAGCAGCGACAAGGTGTTGGGGCCGCGCCGCAGCCAGTTGCAGTTGTAGCCCGTGACGGCCTGGCCGGTGACCGCCTGTAGCATGCTTGCGGCCTGGCGCAAAAAGGTGCGCTCCTGATCGCGGCTCATGGCGAACTGGGAACTCCAGCGCGGGCCGTGGCCCGCCGCTTCGTGGCCACGGGCGACGATCTCGCGGGCCAACTCAGGGTGACGCTGCACCGCGTCGCCGATCATGTGGCTGGTGACCTTCACGCCGTGCCGGTCCCACAGGTCAAGCATGCGCGGGATGCCCTCGCGGTAGCCGTAAGCAAACCAGGTGTTGGTGGCCACATCCGCCGGCACGCTGTCGGGGAAATCCACCTTGGGGAACGGGCTGTCGGTGCCCTTTAGCGGCTGCCCACCCGCTTCGAACTGCATGGAAATCGACACCACCAGCCGCGTGTCGCCGGGCCAGAACCGTCCGCTGCGCTGACTGGACGCCGTCGTGGCGCGAGTTGCCTGGCCCGTTGGCGCGGCTGCGGCGCCGGCCGGGTTGAGTATCGAACCCGCCGCCAGCACCGCTGCGCCTGCGCTGGCCTGGGCGAGAAAGGTACGCCGTTGCGTGTTGATCAATGACATCGCATGACTCCGTTGGATAAGCACGATGCAACCCTAAGACTTTTGGATTATTTTGATAATTGAGCCATTTTCAAAAACCCCTTTCGGAAACTCCGAACAATGCCGCTGAAAAATCTTGAGCTGTTTTTGTTGATCATCGAGAAAGGTGGGCTGTCCGCCGCCGGGCGCGAGTTGGGGTTATCACCGGCCTCGGTGTCCGAACGGCTGGCGCAATTGGAGAGCTTCTACGGCGCCAGCCTGCTCAACCGCACCACCCGCGCTATTCACCTGACCGACGAAGGGCGCGTGCTGGCTGAAGGCGCGCGGCGCCTGCTGGATCAGGCCGAGGCGTTGCACAGCAGCATTCGCCTGGGTACCCAGACGGTTTCCGGGTTGATTCGCTTGAGTGCGCCGCAGGATCTGGGGCGTCAGTACCTCGAACCGATCCTGGAGCAATTCATGGAGGAGCATCCGCAGGTCAGCATCGACCTGCACCTCAGCGACGGTTATGTCGACCCGGTCGGCCAGGGTATCGATTTCGCCGTGCGCTACGGCGCCCTGGTCGACAGCAGCTTGCACGCCAAACCCTTGGGCGAGAACCGCCGCGTGGTGTGCGCCGCCCCCGCTTACCTGGAACGCCACGGCACGCCGTTGCAGCCTGCGGACCTGGCCGAACATGAATGCCTGGTAATGCGCTTCGGCATCAATCTGGCGCGGGAGTGGACCTTCAGCCAGCACGGGCATACCCAGCGCATTCTGGTGCGCGGCCGGCGTGTGGCGAACGACGGTGCGCTGGTGCGCCAGTGGTGCCTGGACGGCCATGGCCTGTGCTTGAAATCGGTGTGGGACGTGCGCGACGACCTGCACGCCGGACGGCTGGTGGAGCTGTTCAAGGACTACGACCTCGGGCGTACCGCTTTGAACATCGTCTACCCGGCCAGTCGGGCCCAGCCGCGCCGGGTCAGCCTATTGATGGAACGCATCGCAGCGCGGCTAACCGCCGACAGTGCGAGTTGAGAAATCGCTTCCTTGCACGCCACGCAAAACACTCTTGTCATCAAGGGCATTGATAGCTCCCTAACGAAAGCCCCATGCTAGAGGGCTTAATCGGCGCTTATATCATTCCGAATGATAGTTACCTTTGCTTCATTCGATTCGTGACATACCGCGTCCCCGCGCATGATCCGCCCATCTCAAATACATTGGCGGATGCACCCTATGGAACAGTCACTCAAACCTTTGCGCGTGCCCCTGGCGATTTTGGCCATGGTGGTGATGAGCGCGTGCGGCAAAACCCCGGAACAAGCGGCCGCCATGCCGGCGCCGAAAGTCAGCGTCGCCAAGGTGCTGGAGCAACCGGTCAACGAGTGGGACGAATTCACCGGCCGTCTCGAAGCGCCGGAAACCGTACAGATTCGTCCACGGGTGTCTGGCCAGATTGACCAAGTCGCTTTCACCGAAGGCGCTTTGGTCAAGAAAGGCGACCTGCTGTTCCAGATCGACCCACGCCCATTCCAAGCCGAAGTGCGCCGCCTTGAAGCGCAACTGCAACAAACCAAGGCCGCCGCCACCCGCAGCGAAAACGAAGCCCAGCGTGGCGAGCGCCTGCGCCAGAGCAATGCGATCTCCGCCGAACTCGCCGACTCGCGCACTACCGCCGCCCAGGAAGCCCGCGCCGCCGTCGCCGGGATCCAGGCGCAGTTGGACCTGGCCAAGCTGAACCTGAGTTTTACCCGCGTGACCTCGCCGATCAGCGGCCGCGTCAGCCGTGCCGAAATCACCGCCGGCAACCTGGTCACCGCCGACGTCACCGCGCTGACCAGCGTGGTCTCCACCGATAAGGTCTATGCCTACTTCGACGCCGACGAACGCGTGTACCTCAAATACACCGAACTGGCGCGCCAGGGCCGTCGCGGCGCAACCACCCCGGTGTACCTGGGCCTGTCCAATGAAGCCGGCAACCCGCACCTGGGCCAGATGAACTTCATCGACAACCAGGTCAACCCGGCCACCGGCACCATTCGTGGGCGCGCGGTGTTCGATAACAGCAAAGGCGAATACACCCCTGGCCTGTATGCGCGCTTGAAGCTGGTAGGCAGCGGCACCTACTCCGCCGTGCTGATCAACGACGAAGCGGTCGGCACCGACCTGGGCAAGAAGTTCGTGCTGGTGATGGAAGGCGACAAGCCGGCCTACCGCGCAGTGGAACTGGGGCCAAAGATCGAAGGGTTACGCATCGTGCGCAACGGCCTGAACAAGGACGACACCATTATCGTCAAGGGCCTGCAGCGTGCGCGCCCCGGTGCACCGGTCACCCCGGAAACCATTCCGATGGCCAGCAAGGAAACCCTCGCCGCCTTGGCCCAACAACGACAAGCGCTTGAAGCCAGCAACCTTGAGCAAGTGGCGCCGGAAAAAGCCGCGCCCAAGCTCGCCAGTGTTGCGACTCCACGCGGTTAAGGGATACGACTCAAGATGAATTTTTCCAAGTTCTTCATTTCGCGGCCGATCTTCGCAGCGGTGCTGTCGCTGCTGATCCTGATCGCCGGTGCGATCTCGCTGTTCCAATTGCCGATCAGCGAATACCCGGAAGTAGTGCCGCCTACCGTGGTGGTACGCGCCAACTTCCCCGGCGCCAACCCCAAGGTCATCGGCGAAACCGTGGCCGCGCCGCTGGAGCAGGCGATCACCGGCGTCGAGAACATGTTGTACATGTCTTCGCAGTCCACCGCCGACGGCAAGCTGACCCTGACCATCACCTTCGCCCTGGGCACCGACCTGGACAACGCGCAGGTGCAGGTGCAGAACCGTGTGACCCGGACCCAGCCCAAGCTGCCGGAAGAAGTGACGCGCATCGGTATCACCGTGGACAAGGCCTCCCCCGACCTGACCATGGTGGTGCACTTGACCTCCCCGGATCAGCGCTACGACATGCTGTACCTGTCCAACTACGCGATCCTCAATATCAAGGATGAGCTGGCGCGCCTGGGTGGCGTCGGCGATGTGCAGTTGTTCGGCATGGGCGACTACTCCCTGCGCGTCTGGCTGGATCCGAACAAGACCGCCTCGCGCAACCTGACCGCCACCGATGTGGTCACCGCGATTCGCGAGCAGAACCGTCAGGTGGCCGCCGGTGCCCTGGGTGCCCAGCCCGCGCCGTCCGATACCAGCTTCCAGTTGTCGGTCAATACCCAGGGCCGCCTGGTTACCGAAGAAGAGTTCGAGAACATCGTGATTCGCGCCGGTGCCAACGGTGAAATCACGCGCCTCAAAGACATTGCCCGGGTCGAACTGGGGTCCAGCCAATACGCGCTGCGCTCGCTGATCGATAACCAACCGGCGGTGGCGATCCCAATCTTCCAGCGTCCCGGCTCCAATGCCATCGACATCTCCAACGATGTGCGCAGCAAGATGGCCGAGCTGAAAAAGAGCTTCCCGGCGGGCATGGATTACCGCATCGCCTATGACCCGACGATCTTCGTTCGCGGCTCCATCGAGGCAGTGGTGCACACCCTGTTCGAAGCCCTGATCCTCGTGGTGCTGGTGGTGATTCTGTTCCTGCAGACCTGGCGCGCCTCGATCATTCCGTTGGTGGCGGTGCCCGTATCGTTGATCGGTACGTTTGCGGTGATGCACCTGTTTGGGTTCTCCCTCAATGCGCTGTCGCTGTTCGGATTGGTACTGGCCATCGGCATCGTGGTGGACGACGCCATTGTGGTGGTGGAGAACGTCGAACGTAATATCGAGCTGGGCTTGGAGCCGTTCCCGGCAACCGAAAAAGCCATGAGTGAAGTGACCGGGCCGATCATCGCCACGGCGCTGGTGCTGTGTGCGGTGTTCATTCCGGCTGCCTTTATCAGCGGCTTGACCGGGCAGTTCTATAAGCAGTTCGCTTTGACCATTGCGATCTCGACGGTGATCTCGGCGTTCAACTCGCTGACCCTGTCCCCTGCCCTGGCGGCCGTGTTGCTGCGCGGCCATGATGCGCCGAAGGACCGCTTTTCCAAGTTCCTCGACAAGCTGTTTGGTGGCTGGTTGTTCCGCCCGTTCAACCGCTTTTTCGAAAAGGCCAGCCATGGTTACGTCGGCACTGTGCGCCGAGTGATCCGCGGCAGTGGCATTGCCCTGTTCGTGTACGCCGGCTTGATGGTGCTGACCTTCTTCGGCTTCGCCCACACCCCGACCGGTTTCGTCCCGGCCCAGGATAAGCAATACCTGGTGGCCTTCGCGCAATTGCCTGACGCCGCGAGCCTGGACCGCACCGAAAACGTGATGAAGCGCATGTCGGAGATCGCCCTGAAACAGCCTGGCGTGGAAGCCGCGATTGCCTTCCCGGGCCTGTCCATCAATGGCTTCACCAACAGCCCGAACAGCGGCATCGTGTTTGTGACCTTGAAACCTTTCGATGAGCGCAAAGACCCGAGCATGTCCGCCGGTGCCATTGCCGGGGCGTTGAATGGCCAATACAGCGGCATTGAAGAAGCCTATATGGCGATCTTCCCGCCGCCGCCGGTCCAGGGCCTGGGCACCATCGGTGGGTTCCGCCTGCAGATCGAAGACCGTGGCAACCTGGGCTATGACGAGCTGTACAAAGAAGTGCAGAACGTGATCGCCAAGAGCCGCAGCGTGCCGGAGCTATTCGGCCTGTTCACCAGCTACACGGTCAACGTGCCCCAGGTCGATGCCGCCATCGACCGCGAAAAGGCCAAGACCCACGGCGTGGCGATCAGCGACATCTTCGACACCCTGCAGGTCTACCTGGGTTCGCTGTACGCCAACGACTTCAACCGCTTCGGGCGCACCTACCAGGTCAACGTGCAGGCCGAGCAGCAGTTCCGCCAGGACGCCGACCAGATCGGCCAGCTGAAAGTGCGTAACAACAAAGGCGAGATGATCCCGCTGGCGACCTTTATCAAAGTCAGCGACACCTCGGGCCCGGACCGGGTGATGCACTACAACGGCTTTATCACCGCAGAAATCAACGGCAACGCCGCACCGGGCTACAGCTCCGGCCAGGCCCAGGCCGCGATTGAAAAACTGCTGAAGGAGGAACTGCCCAACGGCATGACCTACGAGTGGACCGACCTGACCTACCAGCAGATCCTCTCGGGCAATACCGCGCTGTTCGTGTTCCCGCTCTGCGTACTGCTGGCGTTCCTGGTACTGGCCGCCCAATACGAAAGCTGGAGCCTGCCACTGGCGGTGATCCTGATCGTACCGATGACGCTGCTGTCGGCCATCACCGGGGTGATCATCTCGGGTAGCGACAACAACATCTTCACCCAGATCGGGCTGATCGTACTGGTGGGCCTGGCGTGCAAGAACGCGATCCTGATCGTCGAATTCGCCAAGGACAAACAGCAGGAAGGCCTCGATCCGCTGGCGGCGGTGCTGGAAGCTTGCCGTCTGCGTCTGCGGCCGATCCTGATGACCTCGTTCGCCTTCATCATGGGTGTGGTGCCTCTGGTGTTGTCCAGCGGTGCCGGTGCCGAGATGCGCCATGCCATGGGTGTGGCGGTGTTCTCGGGGATGATCGGTGTGACCTTCTTCGGACTGTTGCTGACCCCGGTGTTCTACGTCCTGATCCGTCGCTATGTGGAGCGCAGCGAAGCGCGCAAAGCAGCCAAGGCTTTGAAGCTGGAGACACAGCAATGAGTGTAAAAGTATTCCTGCCGAGCTTGCTGGTACTGGCGCTCGCCGCCTGTGCCGTGGGCCCGGACTACAAGACCCAGACCCCGGAGGCGGCGAACATCGCCGCCGCCGCGGACGCCAAGCAATATGACCACGCCAAGTTCGAAGGCATCTGGTGGCAGCAGTTCGACGACCCGACCCTCAACCAGTTGGTGACTCAATCGTTGCAAGGCAACCGCGACCTGCGCGTGGCCTTCGCCCGTCTGCGGGCAGCCCGGGCGATCCGCGACGACGCCAGCAATGACGCAATGCCGACCATCACCAGCCGCGCCAGCAGCGACCTGGGCAAGGGGCAGATCCCCGGCCAGACCACCAAACGGGTCAACAGCGAGCGCTACGACTTGGGCCTGGACATGGCCTGGGAGCTGGACCTGTTCGGCCGCATCCAGCGCAACCTGGAAGCCAGCGACGCCGATCAGCAGGCGGCCGAAGCGGACCTGTACCAGTTGCAAGTCACCTTGATTGCCGAACTGGTGGACGCCTACGGCCAACTGCGCGGCGCGCAACTGCGTGAACGCATCGCCCTGGACAACCTGAAGAATCAGCAGGAGTCGCGCACCATCACCGTCAGCCTGCGGGATGCCGGGGTGGGGGATCAGCTTGATGTAGAACGGGCCGACGCGCGCCTGGCTTCGGTGGAAGCCAGCGTGCCGCAACTGCAGGCCGAACAAGTGCGCGAGCGTAACCGCATCGCCACCCTCCTCGGCCAGCGTCCGGACAAGCTGACCGTGGACCTGAGCCCGAAAGACCTGCCGGCGATTGCCAAAGCCTTGCCGATCGGCGACCCAGGCCAACTGCTGCAACGGCGCCCGGACATCCTCAGCGCCGAGCGCAAATTGGCCGCCGCCACCGCGCGCATAGGTGTGGCCAAGGCTGACCTGTTCCCAAGAGTGAGCCTCAGTGGCTTCCTCGGCTTTACCGCCGGGCGTGGCTCGCAGATAGGATCGTCCGCCGCCAACGCCTGGGCCCTTGGCCCGAGCATCACCTGGGCCGCATTCGACCTGGGCAGCGTACGCGCCCGCCTGCGCGGCGCCGACGCCGAAGCCGACGGCGCCCTGGCCACCTACGAACAGCAAGTGTTGCTGGCCCTGGAAGAATCCGAAAACGCCTTCAGCGACTACGGCAAACGCCAGCAACGCCTGGTCTCGCTGATCCGCCAAAGCGAATCCAGCCGCGCCGCCGCCGACCTCGCCGCCATCCGCTACCGCGAAGGCACCGTGGACTTCCTCGTCCTGCTCGATGCCCAGCGTGAGCGTTTGGCCGCCGAAGACGCCCAGGCCCAGGCCGAAGTGGATTTGTACCGCGGGATTGTCGCGATCTACAAAGCCCTCGGTGGCGGCTGGCAGCCGGAGACAGTCGTAGCGACGGCCAAGTAATTTAAAGAGCTCCTTTGGTTGGTCGCATCCAGCCAATTTTTAGCCCCATGGTCCATTCGGTCATGGGGCTTTTTTTGCGCTGATAGTAATGAATAACACTTTCCTATTGGTAATCGCATCTGTCAGACACTTCCCAAATTTTCCAACAGCCTAAATATCGTTTATGCGAAGTCGATAACGGGACGTAACCTTTATCCAATAAGGAGACGGATATGGACATGAGAGTGACTATACCTAATGTACGTTCCATGCAGACGAATGCGATCGTAATCAAGAACCCGGACAAGGTGACGAACGCGTTCACTATCACTGATGAATCGAAAGCCGTTGATGAACTGAGAATGTGGCGTCAAGACGAGTTAGCGGACTTAAAGGACTTCTTGAAGAAATATGATATGACGTCTATCAGTACCGATGAGCTTAAGCAGGTGGGTAGTCGATTATTCAACAGTAAAATAATAGATGATCAGGCTTTTCGGATGTTTATATCGGGAGATGGTGCGTCTGATGCTAACGGCCGGCAAACGAACACGCACGTCAAGTTCAACGCAATTGCGCTGTTCGACGAAAAACTGGAGGACTATCTTGCTTTTGTGGATAGCAGGCCTGATGTTGCACGTTCACAAGGTATTCCCGAGTACATACGAGGCATGGTAGACGCCAATCGAGCAATTAATGCGCTCGCGTATTTTGCAAACTCATCAAAAAGTGATTTATCGGTGGAGGAACGAGTCTGACCATCAGCAAGGTAGCGGTGTGCCAGAGTTCCCTGGCACACTGCGTCCAAATCTAATCAGCGTCCATATCTGACAGTCCCCGAGTAGGCCTTGGATTGCTCGTCAGGATTATATACCCTCACTCGATAGGTACCTAAAGGGCCGAGCCAAGACGCACGAGGCGACAGTGGGTTGGCCGCTACCGTTCTCCAGGAAGAACCCACTTCTTGCTCAATAGAAATTTGCGGAACTCTCCCCACACCGCCAACTGAAATCATTGCTTCAATATTTGCACTGGAGCACCCGTTACTGCCCGTTATTGTGAACGGACCTTTAACGGTAATTTCCTCCTTTGGTTCCACAATCCCGCCAAAACTCTCAGAAACATTCAGGCACAGTGCAGACGCCTGAACCGACACCAGCATCAACGCCGCAAAAGGTAACGCAATGAAATTTTTCATAAGTTCACCGTCAGAGTATTGATTGGAGACTTAACGTATGAAGGCAATCACGCCACGCTTTCAATCCTCCGCAGCAAACCTTCGCAGTTAAGTGAGCGATCCTTTACAGATCCAGCGTCTGGCTTGCTTAACCCGACGCCCAAGTAGGATCACGGTTAAAACCATGCACGATTTTTTACTGCGCGTATGCCAGCCGCGTCCTAAAAACATTAAGGAAGGTTCTGTAATACTCAGGAGAAAGATGTTGTGCT